>JAFTEK010000026.1 GCA_017453705.1 Treponema sp. | reverse complement strand
GGTTCCTGTAGGCTTCCATGATATACAATCCTAGCACTTTTCGGCGTTTTGTGGAAGAATTTTTCGGCGTTTTGTGGAGAAATTTTTCGGCGTTTTGTGGAGAAATTTTTCGGCGTTTTGTGGAGAAATTTTTCGGTGTTTTGTGGAAGAATTTTTCGGCGTTTTGTGGAAGAATTTTTCGGCGTTTTGTGGAAGAATTTTTCGGCGTTTTGTGGTTCCCGCCTATGCATGGCTGGTGGACTTCTAAGCGTGTTTTGTTGGGGCGCAGTCGCTCGGCCCGCCCTTGTAAAATCCCCAGCCTAATGCTATTATTATGTCAGGTATTGTTTTATGGAAAAATACAAATGCAATATATGCGGCTATGTTTATGACCCTGAGCTGGGGGATCCGGAGCTTGAGATTGCACCGGGAACTCCATTCGAAGCTATTGATGAAAGCTGGGTTTGCCCGATTTGCGGGGCCAAGAAGCCTGATTTCTCGCCATATACTGAGCCGGATACCGTATCTGGCGGCGGTCTTGCGGAAGCTGGAGCACAGGCCTAAACGTGGAGCTGCTTTCACCGGCTGGCAATATAGAAAAGCTCCGTTACTGCTATGCGTATGGGGCAGATGCAGCCTATATAGGTCTTAAGAATTTCTCCCTCCGCGTAAAGGCTGACAATTTCTATGGGGATGAATACAAGCAGGTTGCCGCAATAAAGGCCGCCTATCCTGGTCGTAAGCTCCACTGTGCCTTGAACATCTCCTTTCACAACCGCGAGCTGGACAGGCTTATGGAAGAGATTCCGTACTTCAAGCTCTATCCCATAGACGCATTCATTGTGCAGGACTTGGGCATTGTTCCCCTGCTGCAAAAAGAATTCCCGAATGTAGCCCTGCACCTTTCCACCCAGGCTTCGTGCATGAACCGCGAGGCTGTCAAGATGTACAAGTCGCTGGGTTTTAGCCGGGTGGTTATGGGTAGGGAGGCGACCCTTGCCGAGATTGCCGAGATAAAAAACGCTGTTCCCGATATGGAGATAGAGTGCTTTGTCCACGGAGCGATGTGCATTGCTTATGCCGGCCGCTGCCTGATGAGTGCATACCTGAACGGACGCAGCGCGCAGGAGGGCTTCTGCTCCCACACCTGCCGCTGGGACTATGACCTTCTTTTAAACAAGGGCTGGCTTGATGGGGGAGCGGCCAAGCTTGTCGCTGAGAGCGGAGCCTTGGTGCTGCGTGAGAAGAAGCGGCCTGATGAGACATTCCCCATATACGAGGGCGAGCACTTCACAGCCGTGCTTTCCTCCAAGGATTTGTGCATGGTGGACTGCCTGGACGAGTTCAAGAAAGCGGGTGTGGACAGCCTTAAGATAGAAGGAAGGATGAAGAGCGTGTACTACGTGGCTCTTATCACCCGTGCTTACCGCAAGGCCCTTGATGCTCTGGAAGGCAGGATAAGCGGTGAGGAAGCCTCTCCTTATATAGACGAGCTGTACAAGGTGTCCCATAGGCCTTATGGCCGTGGCTTTTACTTTAATCCTGCGGAGGCAGATGTCACGGTGAGCGGGGAAAGCAAATCCCGCTGGGATCTTCTGGCTCAGCTGGGGGGCGAGCTTTCCGCTGAGGAATCTGAGTCTGTGTTTGCCCGTGCTGAGGCTTTAAGGAAGAGGCGGCGGGCGGAATACGAGAGCCTTGTGCCCAAGGCTAAGGCCGCATACGATGAGCGCGTGAGGAACTGCCCTGATAGGTACCTGCCCCCTGCTGAAAAGAAAGAGGGCTGGCATCTTTATGCCGTTAAAATACAGAACATGGTGACACAGGATAGCGCGCTGGAGGCTGTTGCACCGGACTATGTTTCTCGCCCCCTGCCTGCAGGCTCCTGGCAGCTTTTGAACCCGCAGACTGGCGAGGTCTACCGCTGGTGCTGTGACGGCCATCCCGCTGTCCTGTACACGTCCGTGGCTCTGGGTGATAACGTCCTTTTGCGCTCGCCGTCAACACCTGAGGCTCAGTCCTGAGGCGTAAGCCTTAGGCTTAGGACTAGGGCGCAATCCTAAGGTGCCGCAATTATCCTCTTCTTGTGGTATCGCGATTCCCTTCTTCTTGAGGTACCGCAATTATCCTCTTCTTGATACACAGCAATCCCCTTTTTCTTGAGCCTGCCCTGCCTATAAGAGTTTTCTTATCTTTCTCTTATAAAGGATTAATGAACTCAGGCCTTGAGTGCGGTATAGTGTGTATCGTAAGGTTGAGACGAGATGATTCCCCTTGCGGGAGTTTACGATATACAACGGATTGACCGCCAAAAAAGGATGACATAATCAGGATGGAGTTTAGGACTGTCGCTGCCTTGAAGACAGTCCTGGCATGAAGTAGGCATCGGAGACGCCTGCTTCATGCCTTTTTTGTTTATCCGTGCCGAGGGTCTAATACCTGCCCAAAGGGTAAATGCTCTGCATCGGGGTTGGTGATTGTTCAACTCCATTGGCTGTCCAGCCATGCCAGCCTTTCTCTCAGGTATTGTACCATGTAGTCAACTTCGTCCTGATGGCTTTTGCGGCTCCTCCAGCCTGTTGGATTGGGCCATTGCCTGTGCCCAAAGGACTTCCAGGCTCTGTCGTTTAGAACCGCCGCGTCTCTTATGCTGTCTGCCCAGTCCTGTATGCTGTCTATGGAGTTTTCTAGCT
>JAFTEK010000219.1 GCA_017453705.1 Treponema sp. | reverse complement strand
TCTTGCAGACCGCGCTCTCTGCTGCCTTGCGCAGCTGCTCCTCGGGGATGCCGACGGAGTTCGGAATCTTTCCGCCGTACTTCTCAATCTCGCGGACGTACTTAATCGGAACGGATGAAGAGCCGTGAAGGACTATCGGGAATCCTGGCAGCTTCTTCTCGATGGCAGCAAGAACATCAAAAGCCAGTGGCGGAGGAATGAGGACCCCGTCCTTGAGCGTGCACTGCTCAGGGGTGAACTTGCAGCGTCCGTGTGAGGTTCCAATGGAGATGGCAAGGGAGTCACATCCTGTCTTGCTGGTAAAGTCGATGACTTCCTCAGGTTTGGTGTTCTTGCTCTCCTCAGCGGCAACATCGTCCTCGACGCCGCCCAGGACTCCAAGCTCCGCCTCGACAGTGACATCGTGCTGGTGGGCATAGTCTACGACCTGCTTGGTCAGCTTGACGTTCTCGTCATAAGGAAGGGCAGAACCGTCAATCATGACAGATGAGAAACCATTATCGATACAGTCCTTGGCGACCTCAAAGTTGGGGCCGTGATCCAGATGAAGGACGATCGGGATATCAGCTCCCAGCTCATGGGCATACTCAACAGCTCCACGGGCCATATTGCGCAGAATGAACTTGTCGGCATACTGCCTGGCTCCCTTGGAAACCTGAAGGATAACAGGTGACTTTGTTTCAACACAAGCCTGGATGATGGCCTGCATCTGCTCCATGTTGTTGAAGTTGTATGCGGGAATCGCATAATGGCCCTTCATAGCCATCTCAAACATGTGCTTTGAGTTGACAAGGCCCAGCTCTTTGTAACTAACCATAATTCGCTCCTATAGAATTTCTTTATCAAGAAAGATAAAGTCCACTGTTAGCATACGCTTTTTTTACGTGAATTTCAAGAGTTCAATTCCGTGGCATAGCGGAAGCGTCCTAAAACAGTACACGCTCCGCGAAAGCATCCCCTGACAAGGCTGCTCCGCGGGGCAGCACAACTCTATTGCAGAATCGCCCCCTTGTCGGCGGACGAGACCAGCTTGGCATAGCGGGCAAGATATCCCGTACTCACCTTGGGGGCGGGAGCCTTCCACTCAGCCTTGCGTTTGGCAAGCTCCTCGTCGCTTACCTCAAGGGTAATCTTGTAGTTGTTGATGTCAAGCGTTATCTTGTCCCCTTCCTTAACAAGGGCAATCGGCCCCCCGACAGCGGCCTCCGGTGAGCAGTGGCCGAGAGATGCACCCCTCGTAGCTCCTGAAAAGCGTCCGTCCGTAATCAGGGCAACCTGCTTGTCCAGCCCCTGCCCCGCGAGGGCGGCTGTGACTGCAAGCATCTCGCGCATTCCAGGCCCGCCCTTGGGTCCCTCGTAGCGTATGACCACGACATCACCTGGGTGAATCTGCTGCTTCTGGACTGCCTCCATAGCCTCGCTCTCGTCGTCAAAGACGCGGGCAGGGCCTGTGTGCTTCATCAGCTCTTTGGCACATGCGCTGCGCTTTACGACCGTGCCATCAGGGGCTAGGTTGCCGAACAATATCGCAAGGCCTCCGTTGTCGCTGAAGGGATTCTCTATGGGGCGCAGAATCTCCGGGTTGCGGTTGACCGCGTCCTTTATGTTCTCGCCTATCGTCTTGCCTGTTACCGTAATGAGGTCGGTGTTAATCAGATTCTTCTTGGAAAGCTCCTTGAGGACAGCCTGCACACCGCCAGCATCGTCAAGCTCACAGATAAAGGTGTGGCCGGCAGGTGCAAGGTGGCAGAGGTTGGGGGTGCGCTCGGAAATCTCGTTGACCATGTGCAGGTCTATCGCTACACCCGCTTCGTGGGCAATCGCGGGGACGTGGAGCATCGTGTTGCTGGAGCAGCCCAGTGCCATGTCAGCCGTGAGAGCGTTGCGGAAGCAGTCTGCTCTCATAAACGCGAGGGCGGTTATGCCCTTCCTGTACATCTCCATGACCGCCATGCCGGCTTTCTTGGCCAGTGATATGCGGCGGCCTGTCGTCGCAGGAATCGTGCCGTTGCCCGGCAGCCCCAGCCCCAGAACCTCGGTAAGGCAGTTCATGGAATTCGCCGTGAACATGCCGGAGCAGGAGCCGCATCCGGGGCAGGCGTAATGCTCCAGCTCGCACAGCTGCTTCTCGCTTATCTTTCCGACAGCCTCACCTCCGACCGCCTCGAACATATCGGTGAGCGAGAGGTTCTTGTCTGAATAGGGGTTGCCCTCATCGTGTCCGGGCAGATGGCCGGGCATCATCGCGCCGCCTGAGCAGAATACCGTCGGCAGGTCAAGCCGGGCGGCGGCCATAAGCATACCGGGAACAATCTTGTCGCAGTTGGGAATCATCACGAGCGCGTCAAACTGGTGAGCCTTGGTCATGCACTCCACGGAGTCGGCAATCAGCTCCCGGGTGACAAGCGAATACTTCATTCCCTCGTGACCCATCGCAATACCGTCACAGACACCAATCGCGGGGAATTCTACCGGGGTTCCTCCTGCCATGCGGATTCCCGCCTTGACGGCCTCGGCAATCCTGTCCAGCTCCACGTGTCCGGGGATTATCTCGTTCTTGGCACAACAGACACCAACCAGAGGCCTGTCCAGCTCCTCGTCCGTGTAGCCCATAGCATAAAAGAGCGAGCGGTGGGGAGCCCTCGCCTTGCCTTTTGTCGCGTTGTCACTTTTCTTTGCCACTTTCAGCACCTCAAAAAGATTGATGCGACTATTTTAGTCCGTATAAACTTAAATGTCAATGAAGGCTCTGAAGCAGCAGGAAAACGGTAATCAAGAAAACAAACTAATCCGTGTTCTTCCAAGCATCAAGAAACTCTATCATAAACTGCTGGACATCCGAGAACCATTTTCGCTGAAAGTCACAGGCCGTCCTGCCAATGTAGCGGAAGTGCCAGCTCTCCCAGCGGAATCCCGTCACATCCTCATAGCCTTTGGGAAAAGACAGGGACCAGCCATATTCCTCAGAGTGAGCGTAAACCCACTTACCCATCTTGGTGTCCGCAAAGTCATCGCTTACAGAGCCAAAATCCACGGCGACACCAAGCTGATGCTGGCTGGTTCCCGCACGGGCCGACTCCCTCTCGGCTTCCTCCAGACCGTCCACGTCAACCCAGTGCTGGAAAAGCCACTTTTGGTATTCGTATGACCGGTATGTGGAACTTACAAGCAGGCGCACACCGTCCTTCAGGGCAGCCTGTGACATGGCGCACTGACCTTCATAAGCTTCAGGCCTCAGGGAAAGGTTATTCTTGTTTATATCGAACAAATCATTCTTGTCCAAGTGCACCAAGTCCTTGGGCACATAGTCAGCGGCGACACTATGCTTCTTGTCTATAAGATAAAAGAGAGACAGGTCATCCTTGCGGAACCCCTTCTCCTCCTCCAAAAGCTGCTCAAGGTCGGTCAGGAATTCAGCCCTGCCGGAAGAATCCAGCGTCATACCCGTGCGGGTTTTTGGAGCCAGCACAGCCAGAACCCTGTCCAACTTGTCCAAATCAGACCTGTCAGGATACGGCAAGGTTTTCT
>JAFTEK010000218.1 GCA_017453705.1 Treponema sp. | reverse complement strand
TTTTGTCAAGGAACAGACATTCGTCGCTCCATACGCAGTTCTGGAAGCCACCCCGTACCGTGCCCCCCGGAACACGTACCATCTTGACAGGAACCTTCTGTTCCGCTGCCATGTCATCGTTACTTAGCTTCCATACCCCAAGGCCATGAGCCACAGGAACGGCAATAAGAAAGATTGTAAAAAAAGTGAAATACGATAGCAGCATCCTTTTCATGGCAAATCAATCCCCTCGTCCTTTATTTTGTCCATCAGGTAGCTGGCGGCAGGGTTTCCCTTCTGGGCATACTGCCGGTAGCAGTCGTAGAGATTCTTGCGGAGAACGAAGTCATCGTCCGCATTGGAGTCTGACGCTATGGAGGATATGTCGTTGAACGTGCGCTCCGCAAGCTCCATCTCTATTTGGTCAACATTCCCGCTTTCCAGATAGTCCTGTATTAGCTCTGCAGGAATATATATCCAAAGTGCTACGAGGATGTCTTCTTTTGGCGCACTTGAAAAAATATCGCCCTTTAGCGCATATGCGAATGCGGCAGGAAAACTGGGGCTTTGCAGGTCGTTTTGAATTCTGTTGGACCACAGGGCATAGTTGAACAGCTCGGCATATGAACCTGTGGCAGGTATTCCCTTGAGTCTGTCACTGGCCTCCTCAAGTTCGTCACCTGCTTCTAGCTCCTTCTCGTACCATTCCCTCGCAGTCTCATAATCCCCTGCCTTGTAGTACAGCTCCGCAATTTCATACATCGCGCGGGCGTTTCCGTGCGAGGCAGATTTCGCATACCAGTCAAGGGCTTCCTTGTAATGCAGACTTTCACTGGCCCACTTTCCCATCCAGCTCTCGCAGTCGGCATCTCCCAGAGCGGCGGCCTTGGCGCAATAGTCCTCGGCCGCCATATAGTCCTTGTTGTCGTAGGCTTCCCAGAAGAGCCTGTTGTACTCCGCTGCCGAATCCTCGGCGGATGCCCCCTCTTCCTGCCCGCTTTTCTCCTCCGATATATATTTGCTAAAGCGAGGGTCAAATACCTTGCCTTTTGCACACGAGGAGTTCAGCAAAACATATGCGACAAGTAGTGCCGGGAGAAAGAGAGATGCCTTGCTTATACCCATGTCTATCCTTATTTAATGGCCATCGTATATGTTCCCGCCACGAAATCCGAGCCGACCGTCAGGTCATACGCGGCTTTCGTAACGCCGTTTTCATCCACGTAATACACGCTTATCTTTGAATTCCTGGGGATGGGAACCACGACCTTTCCCACGTCCTTGTCAACGCTCGCGACCCTGCTGTAAAAAGCATCGTTGAGCCATGCGTCAAAGTAGGGCTTTGCCTGGTTGGTCAGAATCTCTTTCATGTCCTCCAGTTTGCCCAGCTTCGCAAGAGCCTCAAGCAGGTCAAGCTCGCATCCTGTATAGGCTTGCACTTCTTCCACCGAATGATTCTGGAGAAGACGAAGCAAGCGGTAGCCATAATCGAATTCCCCGCAGGCCAGAATGTAATTCTGAGCGTCCACGGTGGAAACGTCTGCTTTCGCGATGTACACTTTCCCTGTCGTAACGGGCACATCCCTGTTCGAGGCCGTTACTAGGCGGAAGGCCGCATAGGCATCGCCCTTGTAGGGGTCTGTTCCCGGATCGTCGTTTATCCAGGCGTAGTCAAATGCCGGTCCCCGCATATTGAAGATGCCCTCATATTTTGCGAACATCTCCGCCCAGTATGTTATGGGCTGCGCTTCGCCGACAGGGCGGGAGGACGTGTTGCGGTTGTCCCATGTGTTTATGCCTATGAGCTTGTCCTTGTAAAAGAGGCCGCCGCCGCTGTTCCCGTTGGAAATCCAGCTGGTATGCAGCAAGACCGAGTATTTGTCTCCCTCATAGCCGAGCAGTTCCCCGGCAGTCCGGGACGAACGCTTGGGGTCGCCCGAACCGGGAAAGCCGATGGCACGGACTTTCTTGTCAAGCAGGGATGTCTTAAAAGGATTCGCCATCTCCGAGAAGGAGAGCTTTACGTTATTCCCGACGTAATCCCCGATAACAGGCAGGTTGTTCTTCATCTCAAGGATGGGGTACACGACCTTGAGCAAGGCTCTGTCTCTGCTGCGCCGCCCGTAGTCCTCATCGTCATCTAGTATCATGGCGGCGTAGCGGGGCTTTTGCACGTCATCGCCCGCGTCGAATTCCTCCTGCGTGGTCAGCCCCACGAACATATAATAGGGGAACATATTATACAGGACTGATTTCAACGGCTTCCCGCTGGAGCCTATCTTAGGTGCTCCGCCCGCCCCCGTCACCACGGCTATCTCCGGATCCAGGTAAGCCCGCGTCACGTGGGCGTTGGACATAATGAGGCCGTCCTCCGTCACCACGACACCAGTCCCCACCCCTGCCATAGTGACTTGCTGCTCCACGATCCTGGCGTTTCCAAAATCCGGCTCACCGCCCTTCATCCGGAAGCTGTAATCGTCGGGGAGGCCGTCAACCACGCAATACATGAGCAGGCTATGCAGCTTTACGACGGACGAGAGCGTCTTCGTGGAAACCCAGTCGCCGGATATATCCGTCTGCGAGTGGGCCAGACACAGGGTCAGCAAAAAGGCCAGCGTGGCCGGCAGAGTCTTTCTGTGTATCCTCATCATTTTTCCTCCAATGAGCGGGCGAAGCTGCGCACCGTATTCCGCGCTGCCGAGACATCCTGCAGCGGGCTGTATATGTCCACGGTGATTTTCTTGCCGTTTTTCTCCAGCTTGTAGCTATACTGGAACCTGACGGACCTGCTGTCTGCGTCTATGTACTGGTTCTGCTGCTCAAAAATCTTCCAGCCGTGTACTGGCGAGAAAGAAAGCTCGCCCGAAATATCCTCAAGCTCATACTCCCCGAAAGACAGGTACAGCTTCAGCGGGGATTTCGCATAAAAGACATCCTCTTTCTGTCCGGCGAACGCGAACAAGGAATTCCCAGATGTCTCAACGCGCCTCTCGAAGCCGTCCGGGAGCGCGAAACGATACCCGCCGTCCTCAAAGGAGACGGTCTTGTTCCCCTGCCAGCGAACGAAGAAAGCCGAGAGCATGACGATGGCCGCACATACGAACATCAGCGACTTGGAGGCCCGGACGGCTTCCATCGCCTTTCCGCCCGTCTTTTTCTCCTCGTGGTTCAGAACCTTGTGGATAAGGAACACCGCGAGCGAGACGACGAGCAGCACGAACACAAAGGAGACGGCCAAGGGCATCACGTCAAGTGATGACCATGACAAATTCCTGTCAAGCTGCCGCTCCGCCCATGTCTCTATGGCGAGCAGGACTGCGAGCAGCACGACAGGGACGGACTCCAGCAAACGGCTCCTGCGCAGCAGGAGCTGGTGCAACAAGAAGCCGGACAAAGAGCATGCCGCCGCATAGACGGAGCTTTTCGTAATCAGCTCCGCGAGCATGAAGCGCACGCTCGTCGTCTCATAGCCGCAGAAATCAATCATGCAGATGGCGAAGGCGATGCCCGTCCCGGAAAAGCCTCCGTAAATCAGCGAGTCAACGATTTCGTCAAAGGCATCTTTCCGTATGATATATGTCGAAAAGACCATATAGAATGTGAATGTGGGGATGATGACTCCAGACAGGAGCGTGGGCTGCCCGCTTCCCGTCACCCACGTGGCGGCGACGCTCAGAGCTATGTAGGCTGCGGCCGAATACAGGAAAGACGAGACTACGTCCGTCCAATGCTCATGCTGCAACCTGTCCAAAAGCCAGTAGAGCGTCAGCCACAGTGCCGAGACCGCGAGCGCGACAAGCAGAAGCACGATTATGCCTGAGAAATCAGACGAATAGATCTGCCACGCAGAGGGGAAAAGGCGGGAAAGGCCGTACAGGGCGGCAAGGATAGCTATGGCACTGAAACCGTTCAAGCCGACCCGTTTCTCAACATCTCTCATCCCAAGACCTCCTTTTACAGCTTTTATAGTCTAAACGACTAGAAAAGTCAAGCAAAAAATGCGACAACGGGGACTATTACGGCTTAACAGCCAAGTGTCTGTCGTGTTTTTGGAGGCAAGCGGGCAATGGAATTTGAAAAGGGAGGTTTCTGAATCGGGCGGGAACGCTTACCGTGCCGCACGGACGCGCTGGACAAGCATGAGGTTTTCCTTCGCCATTATGTCCACAATATCTTCTTGGATTCTGTCATGCAGCATAGTGCCGAAATGGGATGACAGCTTTTCCGGGACGGAATTGACGACCGTTTGCTCCGTCACGACAATCGTTTTTTCCCG
>JAFTEK010000217.1 GCA_017453705.1 Treponema sp. | reverse complement strand
TCTATTAAATTCTGAAATAAAGCCATATTACTATTTGATTCCATAAATAGGATTTAGACAAGAGAATTTACAGTTATGAGGGGCAAGTTGTTGGCAAAAGGTGGCTTTAAGCCTCTTGCTCAAGTTTCTTTAGCTCTGCGGCTGCCACCGAGTCTTTGGAATCTATCTCAAGGACTGTCAGGAAGAACTTGCGCGCTTCCTCTGCGTTCCCTTTCTTTAGTGACAAAAAGCCCAGGTTGCTGATGACCTTGGTGTTGTCAGGATCCATATTCAGCGCGTCCACCAGGCTTTCCTGTGCTCCGTCCAAATCCCCTGTCTCCATCTGGCAGATTGCCAGCTCGTTCAGGGTGTCCGCGCTCTCATCCCCGCCCTCACACTCGCGGGCTTTCTCAAAGGCCATCTTAGCCTCGGAGAACTGCTCCAGCCGGCGCAGCCCCCAGCCAAGAAGAAACCATGCATTCCAAACCGCAGGGTTGTCCTGAAGGAACCTTCGGATTTCGACAAGTCCCTCTGACTCCCGCCCTGTGGAGATAAGCTCGTAGGCCTTGTGGAACCTCTCGTTTTCAAGTTTTCTGTTCTTTATCTTGTCCAGGATTTCCTGCGCGCGCTTTATCTTGTAGTCATCGTTCTCGCCAAGTTCCTCTTCTTTTGTGTCCGCCATCAGAGCCAGATAGCTGTCAAAGCAGCTCTTGGCCTCTGAGAAGTCGTGTTTTTTCAGGTAGAAGAAGCCCGCGTTAAAGAAGGCGTCGGGAACATCATCATCGCTGTCCAAGACATCCCTGTAGTGTTCCTCCGCGCTGGAGTCATAGGCATCAGCATCATCGTACAAGGCGTTCTTGCGGTAGTTGTCCGCCCTCTGGTCATAGAAGAGGGCCATGTTAAGGATAATCGCCTTGTCCTCAGGATCCAGTCCGTGCAAGGCCAGCCAGATTTCTTCCGCAAGTTCCCAGTCTTCGTTCTTGGTTTTGAGTATGGCAGCCTCCGCAAGCTCTTTTTTTATGCCTGGGCGGGCTTCTGTTATGACCTTGCGGTAGTAGTCAAGGTTCTCATTTTGCCTGTCGTATGCCAGGACTGTCAGAATCCCGGACAATACCTGCTCCTGGGTCAGCTCCTTGATGTCAAAAGCCCCTTTTTCCTCACCGTCCTTCCTCTGGACAGGCAGAGGAATCTCTGAATCCAGCTGCATGGCACGGGAGGAGAGCTTAAAGTCGTTTGGCAACTTTATGAAGTAAACGGAGTCCAGCGGATCTGCGGGGTTCATAAGAGCCTTCCTTTGAGCGACATGCCCTATATGGCGAAATTCGCGTCTGATGAGCCGTCCGAGCCCTGGGCATCTGCCTGCGGGTTCAAATCTGCCTTTCTGCTCGAAGTCAGGTAGTTGTTGATGTGTATCTTGTAAGACAGGGAGAGCGTGGCCTCATCATATACAACTCCAGCCACAACCATGTCCTTCCTGCCCTGGACTTCCGAGGTGCTGGCGATCGTTCCCTTGAGCTGTATGACTTCGTGCGGATCGTCAAATTCCAGGGAGAGCTGAACATCCTTGCCCATCAGGAACTTGGCCATGCCCAAGATGACTATCTTTGCCCCTCCAAAGGAGATGTCGCGCAGGATACAGCGCCTCGGGACGTTCTGGATTATGGCGATACATTCTTCCTTGGGTATTCCAAGCTTACGGCAGCTTTCCGCATTGATAGGAATTCTGTCCTCTTTGCGCCTTAAGGCATTGTCGTTAGCTTCAAGAAGCCGTCCTATCTTTTCTATGAGGTCTTCAGGCGGACGCTGAGTGTAGGCCAGTGTGACAATGACCAAATCCTTGCTGTTCATATATGGAACAATCTCTTTGACCTTGCAGGAAAGGAAGATGCCCAGCTGCTGTCCGTCTTGCTTGTAAAAGCTTAGTTTCAGGTTCAGGCCAGCCGGAGGATTTGGAGAGGCGAGTTTTTCATACGCCGTGCCCTTGGTTCCGATGATTACACGGGCCAGGGAGAAAGACATAGAGTTTATGATGCAAGCCCACTGTCCTTCAGAAGATTTAAGAAAAACCTGCCGGGGATCCATACCGATTGTCTTGATAATGTCCTTGGTAAATGCGATTTCCGTATTTAGGTAGGATTCGTAATACTTTGCTAACAGCGTTGCATTAGTCATAGGCATGAAACCAATATATAATATAAATCAATGCTTGTAAAGGCAGGATAAAGCTATTTCCTGACATATAGGGCAAATTTCCAGCCCATGTACTCATATTCCTTTGCTATATATAATTGAAGAGAAAACGATAGCCTTGTGCCTTTTTGTTATCATGGCTAATGCAAAATAGCAGGCGAAAAAGATAAGGCTGGAAGCCGCATACAGGAGCAGGTTGGGAATCTTGTTCCTGCATACGGTTATGAAACAAGCAAAGACAAGGGAGGACAGGAATAGAGCTATGAATTTTCCAGAAAAGCCTTCCTCAAGACTCTTTCCCTCGTCTTTCATATTCATGGCTACTCCGTCACCGGGTTGTTGCGGAAGTCGTAGCCAATCTTGTAGAGCCTCTTGCCCTTGAAGAAGTCATCGGTCAGCTTGACGATGACTCCGTTGAGCAAGAGCAGGCTCAGGATGTTGGGCAGTGCCATGAGGCCGTTGAAGATGTCCGCAATCGTCCAGACCGCGCTTATCGTCATGTAGGGGCCTATGAACACCGCCGCTATGTAGAGCCAGCGGTAGATTTTAACAGGTGTCATGTTGCCCTTGGAAAGGTACTCAATGCACTTCTCGCTGTAGTAGTCCCAGCCCAGAATCGTTGTGAAGGCGAAAAGGATGAGGCAAATCATCAGCAGGAAAGAGATGGCCACTTGGGGTACCCTGGGCAGCAGCATCTGGAATGCGGCGTTGGTTATGCCGAATCCTGAGAAGCCAAGTTCTGGCTTCCATGCGCCGGACATGACTATGACAAGGCCGGTGATGGAACAGATGACAATCGTGTCAAAGAATGTGCCGGTCATGGAGATGATTCCCTGCTGAACTGCATGGTCAACCTTCGCGGTGGAAGCCGCAATCGGTGCGGAACCAAGCCCGGCCTCGTTGGAGAAGATGCCGCGGGCTATACCCTTCTGCATGGCAACGAACATTGCGCCCAGGACTCCTCCGGCGGCAGCCCTGAAGCCGAACGCCCCCTGGAAAATCTGCTCGAACGCGTCCAGAATCCGGGATGCGTTGCACAGTATGGCAAAAAGGCCCAGCACAAAGTAGATGACCGCCATGACAGGGACAATGATGGAGGCGACAGATGAGATGCGCTTGAGGCCGCCGATTATGACCAGGGCGACTATGACCGCCAGTACGAAGGAGGCGACTATGACCACCGTGGAGTAGCTGCCGATTCCGCCGATTGTCACGGTAGAGAGAGCCGCGCCGCCCGCCGCAGTCTTGGAGAATGTCTCAATCGCGCTGGTGATGCTGTTTATCTGTGTGAACGTTCCGATTCCAAAGAGACCGACCATCGTGCCGAATATGGCGAACAGGACGGCGAGCAGCTTGCCCAGGACAGGCCACCTCTCGCCCACTCCTTTCTCGCAGGTGTAGAAGGGGCCGCCCAGAATGTGGCCGTCGGACTGAACCTGGCGGTAGTGGATGGCAAGGAGGCACTCCGCGTACTTGGTCGCCATGCCCAGCAGGGCGGCAAGCCACATCCAGAAGAGTGCGCCCGGGCCTCCCACTCCGATTGCAGTGGCGACACCGACGATGTTTCCTGTTCCGATTGTCGCGGACAGGGCCGTGCAGAGAGCCTTGAAGGAAGACAGCTCACCGCCGTCCTTGCTCTCGGATTTGCGGAAGATGGAGGAGAGGGCAAACTCGAGCTGAGAGAACTGCACTCCGTTCAGGCGGACGGTCAGGAAGATTCCCGTAGCCAGAATCAGGATGATGAGAGGGAGTCCCCAGACGAAGTCGTCTATAGCCCCCAGAACTTTGTTAATCGAAGACCACATAGTAATGTCCTTACATAAAATAGAATTGGAAACAATATACAGTTTTTTGCATATTTATACAATAGCCTGCCATTTTACAACTGCCTATGTAGAATTTTGTCCACAAAATAGCGTTTTTGTCAGCGTCGCGGACAGTCCAGTGTCAGTGTCACGGACAGTCCAGTGTCAGCGTCGCGGACAGTCCAGTGTCAGCGTCGCGAGCAGTCCTGTGTCAGTGTCGCGAGCAGTCCTGTGTCAGCCCCACGGCTTCCCTTGCGGAAACTCACGTCAGCTGGCTTTTTATGCAAAAAGTCCAATCATTGACTAAATGGCGGCGAATGAATATAATAGCACCCTATGACCGTAAACGAGTTGCGCTCGAAGTATATAGAGTTTTTCAAGTCCAAGGGGCATACCGAGATTTCAGGAAAGTCCCTCCTGCCAAACAATGACCCGACAGTTCTTTTTACGACAGCGGGAATGCAGCCTCTGGTGCCCTATCTTCTTGGTGAGAAGCATCCTTCCGGTGACAGGCTGACGGATTATCAGAAATGCGTCCGCACTGGCGACATAGAGTCCGTAGGCGATGCCAGCCATTTGACTTTCTTTGAGATGCTGGGCAACTGGAGCCTTGGCTCATACTTCAAGCAGGAGTCCATCGCGTTCAGCTACGAGTTCCTGACTTCTCCCAGATACCTGAACATACCGAGCGAAAAGCTCAACGTCACCGTCTTTGAGGGCGAGAAACAGGCTGACGGCACCGAGATTCCCCGTGACGAGGAAGCTGCAAAACGATGGGAGGAGATGGGCATCCCAAGGGAGCGCATCTTCTTTTTGCCCAGGAGCGACAACTGGTGGGGACCTGCTGGCCAGACCGGCCCTTGCGGCCCTGACACCGAGATTTTCTATGACAACGGGCAGCCTAAGTGCGGCCCTGACTGCAAGCCCGGATGCCACTGCGGTAAGTACCTGGAAATATGGAACAACGTCTTTATGGGCTACAACAAGGATGCCCAGGGACACTACAATGAGATGGAGCGCAAGTGCGTTGACACCGGAATGGGTGTTGAGCGCACTGTGTCCGTGCTTAATGGGCAGAAGTCAGTCTACGAAACTGATGTTTTTCTTCCTATTATAAGCTGCATTGAGCAGCTGTCTGGCAAGAAGTATGGGGCGGACGAGTCTTGTGATGTCGCGATGAGGATTATCGCGGATCACGTCAGGACTGCTACCTTTATCTTGGGCGACCCGCAGGCTGTTACACCTGCCCGCACAGGGGCGGGATACATACTCCGCCGCATAATCCGCCGCGCGGTTCGCTATGGTCGCAAGCTGGCTATTGAAGGAAGCTTCCTTGCCAAGCCTGCCGCCATAGTCGTTGAAGAGTACAAGGACGCTTACCCGGAGCTTGCTGAACATGCTGAGTTCATCATGCAGCAGCTTACAATGGAAGAAGAAAAGTTCTCCAAGACCTTGAAGGCTGGAGAGGCTGAGTTCCAGAAGCTTCTTCCCAACTTGCAGAAGAACCCCAAGATGGTCATTCCCGGCCGGGTGGCCTTCCGCCTGTATGACACGTTTGGTTTTCCGATTGAGATTACGCAGGAGATGGCCGCCGAGAACGGCATGAGCGTTGACATAGAAGGCTTCAAAGAGCAGGAGAAAAAGCATCAGGAGGAGAGCCGCACGCTTTCCGCCGGGGCATTCAAAGGCGGGCTGGGCGACCACAGCGAGATTACAACCAAATACCATACGGCGACCCACCTCTTGCAGCAGGCTCTTGTGCAGGTGCTGGGGGATGAAGTTGCCCAGAAAGGCTCCAATATCACGGACGAGCGAATGAGGTTTGATTTCTCATTCCACCGTGCCATGACAAAAGAAGAGGTTAAGCAGGTCGAGGACATCGTGAACGAGCAGATTCAGAAGGATTTGCCGGTGACGATGGAGATTATGGACTTGGAGGCTGCGAAAGCCTCTGGAGCCAGGGCTTTGTTCGGGGAGAAGTACGAGCAGCAAGTCAAGGTATATACAATCGGCCCGAAGGCTGGCACGGCTGACAAGTGGTTCAGCAAGGAGGTCTGCGGAGGCCCCCATGTTCAGCATACGGCACAGATTGGAACTTTCAAGATAACAAAGGAGCAGTCTTCCTCTGCGGGTGTCCGGCGTATCCGGGCTACTATAGAGGGCGGTCTGCCTTTGGACAAATAGGGGAGCCTCGGAGAATCGCGCTTTGTGCGTTTCTTGGGATGCCCGTGGGTGGGGGTCAGATAAAAAAATATTTTTCATCTGACGTGTAACTAATAGAAATCTAAATGGTTTACTTGGTGAAGTAGGAAGGCAAGTTTGAGACGATGGGTGCGGCTTTTTGGCTTTGATACCTGTTGCCTATGGTACATGCTGGTAATCTTTATCAACAAGATCGAGGAATGAAAATGAAACGTTTTATTGTAAGCACAGCTTTATTGCTGACGATGGCAGTGTCTGTCTTTGCCGCAGGTTCTGACATGACTCCCCTTGTGGTGGTCAAGCTCAACGGTAGTGAGACGATTACTGTAAAGAGTGTCAAGGATAGGGTCAACTTCTGGATGAAGCAGTATGACATGCAGGAAATGTCGCTGGATAACAAGAAGGCAGTCCTTGACAACTTGATAAACGAGAAGCTTTTTGCCCAGGCTGCGGCAAAAGAAGGTATCTCGATTACGGACAGCCAGATTGACCAGGGCTTCCTTACCGCGATGAGCCAGCGTCTTGGCCAGCAGTTCACCACTGAGTCACAGCTGTCTGATTACCTGCAGAAGATTGTAAACAAATCCCTTTCCGCGTTCGTGAAGGATATTTCTGGACTTTCACTCTCTGATTACAAGGCATATCTTAAGAATCAGATTCTGTGCCAGAACTATGTCTTTGCCAAGAAGCAGGATGAGTTCAAGAAGATTGCCGCGACTGATGAGGAGATTCGCAACTACTACAGGCTTAACCCTGTTGTCAGGAACGAGATGGTAAAGCTCTTTATCGTTCTTGTTCCAAAGGGAAAGGATGCTGCCTCTGCTAAGAAGAAGCTTGAGAAGATTCTCAAGGACTACAACAAGCAGCCCTCCAAGTCCAGGGACGACTTTGAGGTGACTCTTGCCAAGGACGAGGACAACCACAAGGCTTACGAGGCCGGTTATATGAACATGACGACCCAGCAGGCTCAGCAGTATGGTTGGGATGCCAAGAAGGTTATTGAGCTTTTTGACCGCAAGAAGGGATATGTGAGCGAGCTTTCTGAGACCGACACTGATTTCCAGTTCTTCGTGGTTAAAGACCACTATGCCCAGAAGAATCTTTCGATAGATGATGTTGTTTATCCTGATTCAACGGTGACGGTCTATGAGTACATCAAGCAGGGGTTGACCCAGCAGAAGCAGAGCCAGTTCCTTGCGCAGGCTTCTCAGGATCTTTACAAGAGTCTTGATACCAAGAGCAACGTTGATCGCAAGAAGACAGGCGATGCCCTTGATAAGCTGCTTAACTGGGAATCAGAGTAATAAAGGCTGATGTCCAGACATAAAGCTAGGATTCTGGCTTTTCAGGCCCTCTTCTCCTACGACATGGGAGGAGAGGCCTTGGAAGACCTTCTTACATTAAATTGGGCAGAGGATGCCGGTGACTTGGATACCGACACGTCTGATTTTGCCCGTATTCTCATAGCTGGAACAGTCAACCACCTGAGCGAGGTGGATTCCTGCATAAAAGGGCATTTGGCTCCGAAGTGGCAGTTTGAACGTCTTAACAGGGTGACTGTTGCGATTCTCCGTATAAGTATTTTTTCCCTTCTGTATCAGAGAGATATGCCTGTTAATGTTGTGATTGACCAGGCAATAAAGATTTCCAAGGAGTTTGGCGAGGACGATGCCTTTAAGTTTATAAACGCCATGCTCGATAATATAAGCAAAGGGCTGCCCGCGAACTAAAACTATATTGCCGGGCGCTTTGGAAGAGAAAGGCCTTGAGCGAAAAAAATAAAAAGCACGTCATAATAATATCGGTATTGGTTTGCATACTCCTGCTGCTTGTTGCCGCGGGGGTTTTACTTTCTTTGCGCCTGCGTTCGTCGCATTATGAAGGTTCGGCTATAACCACGGAGCTTTCGCTTATTGACTCCTATATCCAGCAGGGGGATACCAAGCAGGCAATAGCCGCCCTTAAGCGTATAGAAAGCCGTGCCCATTCTGCCGGTGACAGGATGGGGCTTTATAAGCGGTATATGGCGCTCTCTGAGTACGACAGGGCGGAAAAGTGCCTGAAAAAGGCTCTACGCTCTTTTCCTTCTGACAAGGACTTTATAGCCCTTTACGGCAACTTCCTTTTGCGGCGGGGCAGGGTGAAGGACGCGATGAAGCGGACAAAATCGCTCTCGGGAAGCCCTTATTCTTCCATATATGCGGAGGCCGTCCTGCGTTGCGCCCTTGCTTCGGACTTTGATGCTGACAGCTTCTTTGCCAAATCAAACCCGATTCTGAATTTCTTCCGTAGAAAGGCCACTCCTTCTGAAAAGGCCGGGCAGGAAGCCAAGAGGTCTTTCTTCCTGGACGAGCGGTTTATCCCAATCTATAAGGACGCATACTATTCGTCCAGGCTTCCCGTCTGGCAGATTAACGCTGCTACGATACTCATGGCCAAGGGCAGCTATGAGGAGGCTTCTTTCCTGTATCCGGGAGAGGTGGCAGGCTACAAGGATGCCCTCTTCTGGGGCCTGGTGACTTATGATGCCGGCCGCTATGCGGAGAGCCTGGAAGCCCTCCTGAAAGCAGAGGAGCTTGGCAAGCTGGGCAGCGCGAGTGAGATTGCCGAACTTGCCCAGGCCATAGAGCTTAAGGCCCTGCTCTCTGATGATTACTATATACTTGGCGATGATGCTTCCGCCCAGGCAATGCGCAAGGAAGTTCTTGCCATATCATCCCCCTATATGGATGCCTTCATGGACGAAAGAATTCCGTCCCTGGGCAGGATTCTACCTCTCCTGTATATGAACACGGCCATATATGCCCGTGATAGCGGAGATGAGAAAGAGCGTTATGACAAGCTCTACCAGCTGGTGAACTATTTCCCCGATTATGAGCCGGGGCTTGCCGCTTATGGTGAGTATGCGATTGACTCCGTTAACCGCCCGGAGGAAGTCGGCATAGAAGCCCAGCTCAGGCAGGCAGGCCTGCGAACCCTTGCGATGGAAGAGAGGGACTCTGTTCCTGTGGTGCCTATTTCCACTGTCGTGGACATGATAGACGAGGCAATCAAGAACGTGAAAGCCGGCTCTGAACCGGGCAATGACCAGAAGATCAAGACAGCTTCCCTGATTGTCCTTAGGGAGAAGATGCTGGCTGCGGAGAAATTTGACAGCGAGAAGGCGGAAAAGGCATCCAAGGTCTGGAAACTGCTGGAGACAAACGAGCTTGCCGGTTCGCTCTATCCGCCTGAGATAATGCGCTATGCCGTGGCAAACTTGATTGAGAACGGCGGTGAGGACGATGCGGAGAGGATTTTCCGCTCATACTTGCAGGCTTCCTATGGAGAGGATGAGGAGCAGGACAAGGCTGCCAAGGACGCTCCGATAAAGAAGGCTTTTGAGCCGTGTGAGAACCCGGAGAAACTCGCCCTGTGGGAAGGTGAGATAGCCGCGTACTTCTATGTGCAGCGGGAAGAGTATTCCAAGGCGATAAAGCTCTATGACTACATACTGTCCAACTATTCCAAGCGGACACCTGTGTTCAACACTGCCGGTCAGAACGAGGCCGTCATATCCTCTTATCTGAATATGGGCAACATCTATTCCGGCTATAACAGGAGCGCACAGGCTCTGGACTATCTGAGGCGGGCTGACAGCCGTGTTACTGACAGCAATATGAAAGCGGAAGTCCGCTACAGGATAGGCTACGAGGAAGCCAGGCTGGGGCGCAGCAAGGATGCGCTCATTACGCTTAAACATGCGCTGGAGCTCAACCCCGATCACAGCAGGGCCAGGCTCCTGCTCAAGCAGATGCAGTAGAGGCTAACGGGGAAGTTCGATTAGGGATGCCTGACTGGGGCTGTCCTGATTGGGGATTCCTGATGCCCGATTTGGACTGCCCCGATGCCTCGGTGTTGGTACAAGTTCTGTCTTGCTGGTACTTTTCTGCTCAATTGCGGTTTCCTGTGTTTTGTGGTAGACTGGTTAGGATTCAGGAGGTCGCCTATGTCGTATGAAAGTGTTGTGGAACAAGTGAAGCTGGCGCCTGAGGAGGCTTTGCCGGAAATCTCAAATTTCATCGATTTCATAATATACCGCTATGACCATCTGTCGAAGCTTGAAGAATTCAACAAGCTCTGTGCTGAAAGCCAGGCATGGGCAAAAAATGTAGGCTTGACGGAAGCTGACATCCAGTTGGCAAAAAAAGAGGTTCGTAAGGAACGAAAGCGGGCATGAAAATAGTCATAGATACGAATGTCGTGATTTCTGCGATGTTTTTTGGCGGTAAGCCATTTTCTCTGCTCCAGCGTATCATCGGGAATGGGTTTGATGCAGTCGTTTCTGATGATATTGCCGCAGAGTATGCCGAAGTTATGGAACGAATCGGACGAAAATATCCGAATCGTCCCCAACGTTTCCCCCTTGATAGTTTCTTGTCTTTCTGTGAACGTATAGTACCGTCAAGGAAAATAGATGCTTGTAGGGATCCTGATGACAACAAGTTTTTGGAATGTGCCGTATGTGCTGGATGTCTGTATATTGTAAGTGGGGATGAGGATTTACTGTCGATAAAGCAATTCGAAAACGTTAAGATTGTCACCGTCGCTGAATTCTTAGAAGTATGTAAATGAATGAGATGGGGCAGTTTCAAAACTGGAAGGAAGCCTCGATACCAACACCGCTTCCCTAGCGGGAAGCCTATGAGTTCCCGCAAAGCGGGAACTCACGGGGCAGACAGATATGCGAGCTTGTGCTACGCACAAGCTCGTTGCGTTCGCTTACGCGAACGCGGAGGATGGAATCCTGCAGGCACATAAGTCATTGTCATCAATAAGTATGAATCAAGATTTGTGGATAGCACAGTACCGGCAGG
>JAFTEK010000216.1 GCA_017453705.1 Treponema sp. | reverse complement strand
CATGGGGGTCAAGCCCCCTGAAGCCCCCGGAGAGAACATCCGGTCGATAGGCCGCAGGTGCAGGCACGGCGACGTGCACAGCCGAGCGGTACTAATAGGGCGAGATGCTTGGCCATATTGTCGTCCTGAATGATTCCTCACGGAAAGACTGTCGTTTCCTTTCCCTACCGCCGCGCGGGGTGCGGCCGGGGTTCCCCCCGGGTCCGTCCTGCGCAGGATACAACGGCATTATATGCCGGTGGCCATGGCGGGGAGGCAATACCCGTTCCCATTCCGAACACGGAAGTCAAGCTCCCCTGCGCCGATGATACTCCTAACGGGGGAAAGTAGGTGGCCGCCGGCTTTTTTTTGTCCTCCGGAGGAGGAAAAAAAACTGATCGGGGTGGCGAAAGCCGCCGACGCTTTTCTTTTGTATTCTGCAGGTTTGTAAGGAGATTTCAAAAGTAACGACTTCTGAAACTGCCTCTAGAGTACGGTTTTATCTACTGATAGTTTAGAATGAGATTATTTCTTCAAAGACTTCGATGGCATACTGGTCTGTCATCCCGCTGATGAATTCGATGATGCATTTTTCCCAGCTTTCAGAATCATGGATGTTGAAAACGTCTTCCGTCTTGTAACGGAGGGAGCTCTTTTTTTCATTATTGTAGTTTGTGTATTTTATTATCCAGTCACAGAATGTTGTAGAAAGCTTGGGCAGGTAGTGAAGGTATTGCTCTAAATTATGATTCTCGGCATAGTCCTGTGACTTTATAAGAACTCGAAATATGCATCCAAGCACTTCTTCGGCATATCTTTGGAATTCTTGGAGTCTCCAGTGTTTGTAAATATTTGCATAGCTAAATTTTTTGAGTGCTGTGAGGAATTTAAAGTATGGCTCTGAGAAGCAGAGTCCAGATTCAGGGGTGGACTGTAGGCATAAATCAGTTACCATGTCGTTTATCAGTACCGTGGTGTTGACAGCCCTGCCTGAGCGGGATATTGCTTTGTTACTTGATTCGGATGGAAAGCCGAGTGTGCTTGCGACTATCTCCCTTAGCTGCCGGTAACTCCCCATATCCAGTATATGGTATTCCCTTGCATCCTCTATATCCCTGCCTAAGAATGCAATTTTGTCGCTTATCTTGACAACGCAGCCTTCCCATGTGTATGGGGCGACTTGTCCGGGTTGTTTTATATCATAAAGTTTGACAGCGTGCTCCCTTGGCTTGAGTCCTTGTTCGTCTATCTCCCCACAGTGGCAGATGAGTCCATCACGGACGGCATAGGTCAGATTAAGTGGTTTCTGCACGTAATCAGGATCCTGCAATGTCTCTATGTAGTCTGCAAAGAAAAGGGAGTTGCGCTCGTGCCAAAATTTCCGTGGTGCAGGAGCGTCTGGAGAATGTCGCATGAGGGTGTTGAGAATTTCTTCCCCTGCATGTCCGAATGGAGCGTGTCCTATGTCATGTCCAATTGCTATAGCCTGGGTCAGATCAACGTTAAGGCCAAGGTATTTTGCTATCATCGTGCTCACGGAAGCAACGTGGCCGACATGTTCCATCCTTGTGCATACGTGGTCGTTGTGTGGGGCGAAGAATACCTGTGTCTTGTGTTTTAACCGCCGATAGGCCTGACAGTGGAGCAGACGTGTGTAGTCCCTTTCAAATTCACTGCGGATTTGCTCGCCATGCTGGTAGAGCTGGCTTTCTCTTTTTATGGCTTGTTCCCACTTAGGAGAAGTTTCGGTTGTTGCTTTTGATGCAAAAATCTGTCTCATGTTGAGGAGGTGAGCTGTTTTTCATAGTGGTTAGCATAAATGCTGTCGATACAGGCTGAGAAGGACTCCACTATGTCTGGATTGAAAGCTCCACATTCTCCCCCCAGAATCATGGATTTGGTTTTTTCCAACGTGAAGGAAGGTTTGTAGACTCGTTTGCATATCAATGCGTCAAATACGTCCGCAATTGCAACCACCTGGGCTTCAATAGGAATTTCCATTCCCTTTAGATGGTCAGGATAGCCCCGGCCATCCCACCTCTCATGGTGGTACCGGCAGATGTTATAACTGTAAGTATAAAGTGCGGATTCCTTGAACCTTGGTATGGAGTCAATCAGCTTGCAGCCTGCAACCGTGTGGGTCTTCATTATGTCGAATTCCTCATCGGTCAACCTACCTGCACTTTCCGGTTTGTGCAGAATTCGGTCTGGAATGGCTATCTTGCCGATGTCGTGGAGAGGTGTGACCTGGGCAATCTGTCTGGTCTTAAGCTCGTTAAGCATATACTTGGGATACTTGATGGCGATGTACTTGCATAAGGTTTCTGTTGTCTGCCTCATCCTTTCGCAGTGGTTTCCTGATTCCACGTCGCGGCTCTCCAGTGCCTGACCGAGGGTTGATATGATGTTCCACTGGTTTTCCTTTAGCTCATGCTCTTGGACAGATATTGTCATCATCTGCTGGTTAAAGAACTTTTCCAGCTGGTTGCGGTTGTTGTACAGCTCGATGAATTTGCTAAGTTTTTGCTTTACTATCTCAAAAGTGCAGGGTTTTGCCACAACATCAAAGAGGCCTGTTTCGAATGCCCTGTTAAGGAAGGTTCCTTCCGTGTTTTCTGCCAAAAGAATGGAGGGGGTCTTGCGAAATATATCGAAATCGTTGAACTTTCTTAGCACATCAACCGTATTTACGCTGAGAGGTTCATCAATAAGCACAGCGGACAGGGAGTCACCTTCTTTGAAGGCTGTCTTAAGTGCCTGCTGGGAGTCGGTCGTTTTTATGACATCAAAGAAGACATCAAATCTGTCCACGAAGGCCGAGTCTTCGCTGTTGTATAGAATCAGTAATTTCGGCTTATATATGGCCATACCTTGATATTATAAATCAATTTTGTATTATTTACAAGCAAGTTTTTCATATTGAATTAAGAGGTTTTGCTTATGGAAAAAATGGACAAGGCCGCTGTCCGCATAATGATGAAGGGGGCTGTGGAGGCTATGGGTGAGGAGAAAAGGAGCTTTGCTTCGCACAAGGCTTGTGTCACCCTTATAAAATCAGAGCTTTTTTTGTCGGCTGACATAATCCTGTCCTATATGGCCACAGGTGCAGAGGCTGACCCCTTCCGCATTTCATCGGCGGCTTTGTCTGCTTTTAAAATGGTAGCTTTCCCAGTGTGTGCAAAGAAAGGCAGCTCGATGGATTTTTTCTTTGTTCATGGAGCAGGGGACAAGGATACTTTTTTGAAGCAGTTTACAAAAAACCGCTACGGAATCCTGGAGCCGCAGGCCATCTCTTCGGCCAGGGTCAGCTTGCCCCCCATCCGGTCTAAGGATATCCTTGTTATAGTGCCGGGGCTGGCATTCAGCCCCAGAGGAGGGCGGCTGGGACATGGAGCAGGCTTTTATGACCGTTACCTGGCCGAGCTTAAAGAAAAGGCCGTGGAGCATGACTGCAATCTTAACTTGGTAGGAATGTGCTTTGACTGCCAGATAAGCAGGGAAATGCCTGTTGAAAAACATGATGTTCCGATGGACTGGCTGCTCAGCCAGTCTGCCCTTGTTCCCTGCCACCATAATGTGCTATAGTTCTTAATCATGGTGTTCCTATTGCTTTCGGCAGGTCTCTTCTTTTTCTCTTTTTGTGGGCTGGGGCTTATGGCCTCTCGTTTCACTTTCTTAAAGATCCGGTCGGGAAACTTCTTCCTGAACTTTTTCACGGGATTTGCTATCTCGGGTTTATATTTTTCATTGATACAGCTCTTCTTTCCCCTGACCTTGTGGACCTTACTTCCAGTCCTGCTTGCAGGGCTGGCCGGGCTTTTTCTTTTTTTGCCTGAACTAAAGGAAATGGTGCGTTCCTCTTTTCTTTTCTTTGCCATTTCGCTTTTCTTGTTTTTCATAATCTCATACATCATTTCCAGCAAGTCCAAGATAGATGCCTATGATGACTTTTTGTATCATGCCAGCATTGTTTCCTGGCTGAATGCTTATAAGGTCGTGCCGGGAATTGCAAACCTGCATTTCAGGTTGGGGATGAACTCCCTGTATCTGCAGGTAGCCGCCGGGCTTGATGTGGGCATCTGGGACAAGAGGTCTTCAAGTATTACTGTCTGCCTTATATATTTCTCTTTTATAGGATATTGCTTGAACGGAATCTATGCCGCTTGCAAAAAAACGTCGGCCATAGCTGTCCGATTTGCTTTTTTCCAGGCTGTGATGGCTATCTGGCTTGTTCTCACGGAGGCGGTGGAACCGTACTTGAACTATGACAATCCGGCTCTGGTTTTTATAGCATTGGTCATTTCCGAGATGCTTATATACAGCTTTGGGGAAAAGGAGCTTGAGGATACCGGGAGCGGCCGTAGTTCATGGGAGACGATATTTTTGTATGCGGCAGTGAGCTTTGCTATAAAGCCTATGGGGGCTTTGGCTGTTTTCATGGTTTTTGCCGCTGCTTGTTTTTGGAAGGCCAAGCATAAGGCTTTCTCCTTTGGGGAATTAGTAAAGCTCTCTGCCTTGCCCCTGTGTGTGCTTGCACTCTTTGTTGTTCGCAATGTCATTCAGACCGGTTACTTGATGTTCCCGATGACTGTTTTTAAACTGGATTTCCCGTGGACTCTCTCAAAGGAGATTGTGGATACAAACATTAACGCGATACAGAATTATTCAAGGACGATAGCCCTTGGCTATGAGTATCAGCCTGGGCAGGGCTTCTGGTATTGGTTTATACCGTGGCTTAAGATTGTCCTTCGTGAAGGAAACAACATCCTTTTGCCCTTTGTCCTTGTCGCTGGCCTGGTTGTTGCAAGTTTGAGCTTGTTTAGGAGACAGGGGAACGGGCTTGTGAAACTTGCCTATTATGCCTTTGTTATCGCAAACCTGCTTTTTTGCTTTATAACTGTTCCTGAGCTTCGCTACGATACGGTTTGGATTTATTCCCTGCTCGCATTGGCCATCTTCTTTAGTCCGGGCTTTTGTCTTATTGTAAGTTCCTTTCTTGGTCGTTGTTGGCGGACGCTTTGTTCTTCAGCATCTCGTTTCCTGTGTCCGGCAAAAGACAAGGGGGGCTTTATCATTGCGGCGGGGGGCTTTATGCTGCTGGCCATATTGCTCCTGTTGCCTTCTGTCAGGCTCTTCCTTATATGGGCAGGTTCGCTCCTGGCCCGCCATGAACTGGATGCCT
>JAFTEK010000215.1 GCA_017453705.1 Treponema sp. | reverse complement strand
TGGTCGCTAACTATTATAATGCGGCTGTTGTCCCAGACAGAGTTTTCCTTAAGGAAAGCGAACCACTCGCCCAGCCTGAGCAGGGCGGCGCAGTTGACCTCATAAAGCTGAAGGTCAAAGCACGAGTCATCCTCATGCCAGTTGTATGAGAAAGACCTGTCCGCAGGAGGGTCAAGCATCTCGTTGACAGGCCTGAGGCCTTTCTTTTCGTCAGATTTCATAAACACGTTGTCATGGGTGCTTTCGTTGGCCATCACGATGTAGCTGTCAGAGCCGTCGTCAAAGGCGGTAAACTCGTCCAGATAGCACAAGTTCGCATAGCTTTCCATGAACTCAAGGTATCCGGGGTTTCCGCTGGCCCAATGGTAGTAGTTCCCCGCGTGATAGTAGACCTCGCGGAGCGGGGGGTATAAAATCTGCAAAAGGCAGAAGCGCGGAAGCCCCGCCCGGACGTTCTTCTCCGCGCCGTCCGCACCAGCCCCAAGGGAATCCTCACGGTGCTCGCGGATGTACCTGCCTGACATAAGCCCCAGTGTGTTCATCGCCTTTATCTCAGGATAGTCCGAGAAGGGGGCAAGGTTTCCGCTCCAATAGTTCATCCACTGGGGATCCAAATCCGTGACCCTCCAGCCGGACTCTGAAAAAAGACGCGGAAGGGCAAGCAAGGCCTCGTTGTGCTTGTCCTTAAGAAGCTCGCCATCCCTCCTGTTCATATTCTCGGGGGTATACTCGTAGCCCCCATACAGGGCAGGAGCCCCCTTGACGGTGTGGTCAGCGAAGGAAACCGTATTCGGGTAATAGGTAAAGCCTGAGAACATGTCAACAAGCTCAGGGAAGTCCTGCATGGCATAAGGGACAAAGGCTCCCACAGCCTTGTCAAGGAATACAACGATGACATTGCGGCCTTTCCTAGTCAGGGTAAAAAGAGGATTTCCCTCCTCCGGCACGGAAGCTGACGACGACTCCTTGGACTGGGCAAACTCGCTGAACCTGCGCTGTATGGTGACGCAGTTGGCGGCGGAAAAAAACAAAAGCCCCACACAAAGCACTGTAAGAATCCGGGATAAAACAGAGGCTTTCCTATATCTGTACAGAAGCAAAAAAAACAAAAAAAGAAGGGCGAGCGCAATAACAGGAAGCGTAAGCAGGAAGGGCCGGATTCCCCTCAGTCCCATCTCAGAATCCAAAACTCCTGTCGCGCTGACCAGACCGTAATCGCTTTTGAACACAAAGGCATTCAGCACGGCAAGAGAGGAGGCAAGATAAAAGGAGACGGAAAGGCAGGTTCTCGCCAACGGGGAAGCAATCAAATAGAAAAGGGAAGGCCAAAGGAAAAACAACCCCGCCATAAGAACAAAGCTGGATGCCACATAGGGCATGGGGTTTGGAGACGCCCCCAGGAAAGAAAAGTCCTCCGGCGAGCTTGCAACAAGGGAAGAAGGCAGGGCAAATCCCACAAGAAGGGCAAGGCAAAGGGCGGAAAGGAAGAACAATGGTCTGAAAACAGCCTTCTCCATCGCGGAAAAACTTTCTTCCCTTTTATGCAGGAATTCTTTGATTTTCTTCACAAGCAGAGGAAGGGCGAATATGACGAGGCAGACCGCATAGACAAAAAGCTTTTTGGACGGAGCAAGGGCGGTCTTGATAAAGAAGGTGTAGCAGAAGGCTATGACGGCCATCAAGTCAAGCAGAATGAACAGGACGGAAGAAGGATGCCTGAGGCATTTCTGAGCCAGGTTCTTGCACAGGCTGAACAGGTTGTTCAAAAGCCAGTAGAAAACCAAGCCGGACGGGGAATTATAAAGGAGAATCAAAAAGAGCAGTGCAAGGGCATATATCTGTATCTTCTCCCTTAATGGGGCTTTCCTTGAATAAACCAGGCCCGACAATATGTTCACGGCGGTCATCAGTATGGGAAGGATGTTAAGATGCAAATTCCCGATGCCAAGAAGTCCGTCAGGCCGTGCAAGGTCATGTATAAACAGATAATGCTCTCCGTCAAGGTTCGGGCAGGAGGACAGGAAGCGGTATGCGGCTATGAAAAAGGGAATCTGTATCAGTATGGAAAGGGAAGAAATCAAGGGGCTGAAAGGGCTGTAGCCGTTCTGGGCATAGTATTCGCTCAGAAGCAAAAAACTCTCGTCCCCCTTGAAAGTCCTCTTTATATGTCCCGCTCCACGTGAAAGCGCCCGCTCCTTCTCAAGCAATCTCTCGTGCAGCTTGTCCGCCATGTTGTATACAGGAAGGGTCGCAAGGTTCACACAAAGGCTCACGAACACTATCGCCCCGCCGTAATCGAAGAGGCTGAACTTATCAAACGAGAAGTAAAACAGAGTCTCGATTACGGAGTCAAGGGGAAGGA
Source organism: Treponema sp. (assembly GCA_017453705.1). GTDB lineage: Bacteria > Spirochaetota > Spirochaetia > Treponematales > Treponemataceae > Treponema_D. The sequence goes on along the minus strand of JAFTEK010000215.1, from coordinate 393 downwards.
TGATCAGCGTATAAAGAAATTCCAGCAGATTCTGCATACCCTGCGCCACAGGTCAACACACTCCGTCAGCAGACACCGATTGAATGCATGTAGTCGCGGAGGATTCCGGTAAAACGCCGCATCTCATCCGGCCTTATGTCACCCATGTTCGCTATGCGGAAGGTGTCTATGTTGCCGAGCTTGCCGGGGTATATCGTGAAGCCCCTCTCCCTGGCGTAGTCGTGCATCTCGGTGAACTTGTATCGGGGAGTGCCGGGTATCAGCACAGCCGTTATGAAGTGCGACTGGTTTTCTTCCTTGACAAGCATCTTAAGCCCCATGTCCTTGAGGGCGGCGACGAGGATTTCCCAGCATTCCGTGTAACGCTCAAAGCGGCGTTCCACGGTCTCCTGC
>JAFTEK010000214.1 GCA_017453705.1 Treponema sp. | reverse complement strand
TTTTTTCTCCGGAGGAGGAAAAAAAAGTGATCGGGGTGGCGAAAGCCGCCGACGCTTTTCTTTTTCTCCGGGGTATCGCCCCGGATCCTTTATTTCTGGCGAGTTCCCAGGCTTAAAGACGAGCAGGGCACCAACAAAAAAGACCTCCGAATGGAGGCCTTTTTTGTTGGTGATTGAGCTTGTTACAGCTTGACTTGCGGGTGACTCTGGAACCAGGCAGACCACTTGTCTTCGACTTCGCTGCAGTGACGCTTTTTATCTTCATCGCTCATGAATGAAGCCTTGAATCCGTTGAGTATCAGCTGCTTGATTTCATTTAGATTGAAATCAAGGTTATTGTATACATTCCAGTATTCATCGATTAAAGATACTTTGAAGAATGTGGGGTCATCTGTGTTTAACGTGACGTTGACACCGGAGTCAAAAAGTTTTTTTATTGGATGATCATTTATATTCTTGACGTACTTTCCTATGAAAGTGTTGCTGGTCGGTGATATTTCCAGCGGCAGTTGGCTTTCTGCAAGTTCCTTGGTGAATGCTTCATCGTATGCGGCTGAGATTCCGTGCCCTATGCGCTCTGCATGAAGGAGATTGATGGAGTCCTTTATTGACCAACTGTCTACGGTTTCCCCGGCATGGGTCACTACATGGAGTCCTGCCTTTATTGCGTTTTCAAATACGCTCTGGAAGTCCTTTGCCGGGGCTGCCTCTTCGTTTCCTCCCAGCCCGATTCCTATTATGTATGGATTCTGTGCAGCTATCACAAGGTCTAAGTTCCTTTGGGCGTTTTCAAGCCCAAAGGAACGGCTTACATCCACTATGTAGCGGATTGTCCTCCCCGTGTCCCTCATTATTTTTTCTGCGCCATCGGCTAGGATTTTGGACATCTGGTCAAAGCTCCAGCCTTTCTTCAGGTGGGATGTTGGGCTGAAAAATGTTTCGCAGTAGCTTATGTTGTTGTCCAGAAGGTAGCTCTCAAGGTCGTCCGTGACATAGTAAAGATTTTCTATTTTGGTGAAGAATTTCTGTATTGCGATGAAGGAATCCAGGAATCCTGCGAGGTCATTGTATGCAAAGAGCTTGTCTTGTTCCTCTTTGCTCATGTCTCCCCCTACATTCTCCTTGTAAAGCTTGTTTATCGTTGCCTTGCTTATTACCGCTTCCTCATGGAGGTGAAGTTCTGCCTTGGGAACTGAAGTCAAAAGATTATAAAATTCCTTCTTTTTCATGTTATCTATATTATCACACAATATTTAAAAATAAAAGAGAAAAAGTTTTAGATAGGCGAGGTAACTCAAAGTGCAAAAATTGATTTCCGTGGTCTTTTGCAACGCTCGCTTGACAGCTGAAAAAACTTATAGTAGTCTTATCTCAAGAGGCAAAAACTCTTTTCGCAGCAGGCATCTGCAAATATTTCACGCCGTCAGACGGCAAAGGATAATCACGATATGTCCAAAAAGCTTTATGTTGGTAATCTCAACTATTCGACAACGGAGGACACCCTTAAGGCCCAGTTTTCCAATTATGGGGAGCTTCTTTCTGTCTCGGTCATAAAGGATCGGTATACCCAGCAGTCCAAGGGCTTTGGTTTTGTTGAGATGGCGGACGACTCCGCCGCGGAGAAGGCCATTGCAGAGCTTAACGGCCGTGAGATTGACGGCCGCAAGGTTCGTGTCAACGTGGCTGAGGACAGGCAAAGGCCTCCCCGCGGACCCAGGGAAGACGGTGGAGGCAGGCAGCGTCCTGGCTTTGGTCGTGACAGGGGATTTTCCCATAGAAACTCCAGGCAGGAAGAAAGTAACGGCTAGTTTTTTTGCTTTTAAAGTGTAGAAAAGCATCGTTCACATCCATGTAATATAGCATGAGAGTGAGCTTTTTGGCCCCTGTCCTTAGGGCGGCGGGACTCATCAAATTCTTGGTCGGAAGGCTGCTGTCACAGTTGCTGGCCTTTTTCCTTGGAGGGACTGAATGCCTGTGCTGCGGTCGGCTTTCCTTCCTTCCCCTTTGCCCGGAGTGTGTGGAGAAGCACTTGATGGGCTTTGCACCTCCATCTGCGTCCAGATGCCATGTCTGTGGAAAACCACTCCTGGGGGAGCAGGGAATCTGCATGGCTTGCAGAAGGGATGCCAGGCTTTCCTTCGTGGATGGAGTGTTCTCCCTGTATCCGTACAGGCTCTGGCGCAAGAACCTCCTGTTTGCATGGAAGGTTAAGGGGGAGAGGGGCTTGTCGCCCCTTTTTGCGGCGGCAGTTCACAAGGCCCTGGGGATGCTCCGCCCTGCTGCCGGGAATCCCGTTCTTGTTCCTGTTCCGCCCAGACCGGGTAAAATCAGGCGGACTGGCTGGGATCAGGTGGACGAGCTGTGCAGGTTGCTTTCTATCCTGTACGGCTACCGTGTCGAGAAGCTTCTTGTGCGTATGTCTGTGTCCCAGCAGAAGAAGAAATCTTTCCGGGAGAGGCGTAGTGTGAGGGGGGCTTATGCTGCCTCAAGGCGATTTACATGGATGAAAAGACATGATATAATACCCAGAGATGTTGTGCTGCTGGATGACCTTATCACAAGTGGTGCGACAGTGGCTGAGTGTGCCGATATATTGAAAAAGGGCTTTGTCGAAAAAGTGAATGTTCTTTCGCTTTTTATAGTAGACTAATAAGCACTTGTGGTGTAAAATTAAGGGAGGGATTACCTTCCCCAAAAGCTTGTTTAGGAGAAGAACAACATGGCCGAAGAAAATAAGATGCTCCAGCTCGTGACTTTCCGTCTGGGAGAGGAGCTTTACGGCGTGGACATCATGGATGTAAAGGAGATTGTTAGGGTTCAGAATGTGAGGCCGATACCTAACGCTCCCTATTATGTCGAGGGAATCATAAACCTCCGTGCCGAGATAATCCCGATTATAAATCTCCATAAGCGTTTCCATATACAGAAGAAGTACGAGGAAGAGACGGAGAACGATGACTTTGATGAGGATGATGGCGGCTTCATCATCTTGAACATCGAGGACAACAAGATAGGCATAATCATTGACCACGTTGCCCGCGTTATACCTGTGGACAGGGCCGACATAAAGCCTCCGCCACAGATGTTCAGCGGTATAGGCACAGAATACATTGAGGGGGTCGTGAGGCAGCAGGATGAGTCCTATCTGATTATCCTCGACATAAGGAAGATTTTCAGCTCAGGAGAGTTGCAGAAGATTATTGACCCGCAGATGGCGAGTGCATAGTTTTAGGCTCTCAAATTTTTGCAATGATAAATACTTATAGCTCAACCATTAGGCGCAAGGAGATGGAGGCCGTGCTCGTATGCATGGTTGATGAGCGTCTGGGGCCGGGTGAAGCTTGTAGCCGCCTGGTGCAGTCCGTCAAGGAATATACATCCTGTGACGGGGCTGTTGCCCTGCGTAGTCCGTCCCTTGCCTTGGAATATGCTCTTTTATCTCTTGTTTCATCTGGTGAGTGCGCCTTGGAAGCAGGGTCTTCTGTTATGATAAGCGCACTTGCTCCGTGCTGGCAGTTTTTGACGCTGGAAAAGATGGGCTACAAGCCGTTGGTGCTTGACGTATGCGAGGAGAATGGGCTTGTCACGCCTGAGATATGTGCCGAGGGGGTCAGGCAAGGCGGCAAGCTCCTTGTTCTTACGGAATCAATGGGTGTCCTTCCTGATATTGACGCTTTTTTGTCGCTAGGTGTTCCGGTCATAGAGGATATCTCCCAGGCTGCCCTTGCCCGCTATCCTGTAAAGGACGCAGTGCCCGTGGAGGGTGAGGATAAACCCAAGGGCAAGGCTGCCGGAATGTGCGGTGTGTATGCCATTTTTGGGATGGAGGACAGGGACATCGTTACTGCCGGTGGCGGTGCCGTCCTTATGGCTCCCGCGCGCAAGGCATGGGTTGCGCTTAAGGCCTTGGTGGAAAAAGCCCCTTCGACTGATTTGATGCCTGACATGAATGCTTCCTTGGCATACGTGGAGCTAAAGGAATATTACCGCAATGAGGCTGTTAGGAAGGAGCTTTTTGCCCTGTACTCCCATGCGATAATGAGCGGCAGGCATAAGACTTATACGAGGGCTGAAGGTGATGCTTCCACG
>JAFTEK010000213.1 GCA_017453705.1 Treponema sp. | reverse complement strand
GATGAACGTAATGAATCTTTGTCGGATGAGATAGGCAGTAAGTTCGATGGACTTGAGACAAGACTGTCTGAGCGTGATTCTGCTCTTACAGGTGATATAGACGGCAAATTTGATGCCCTTGAGTCCAGGCTGGCTGATCGTGATTCCGCTCTTACAGGTGATATAGACGGCAAATTTGATGCCCTTGAGTCCAAGCTGACTGAGCGTGACAGCTCCCTGGCAGGTGATATAGAGGGCAAGTTCAATGCCCTTGAGTCCAAGCTGACTGAGCGTGACAGCTTTCTTTCTGATGAAATTGCCAGAAAATGTGATGTGCTGGCTGCGGAGCTAGAGGACAAGAGGAGTGGTTTGGATGAGGATATTCGCACACGCTTTGAAGAGCTTTCTGCCCTGCTCAGCGGACAGTCACAGGATTTGACTGCTGATATTGAAGGAGAAATAGGCAGGCTTAACGATTCTCTTAGGGACAGGACTTCGACAATAGGCGAGGATGTTGCAACTAGGGTGGAGATGCTTATAGACAGCTTCAAAGAAAAATCCTCTGCATTGGAAAAGGAAATTGACGGCCTTGTGCAGACTTTGACTGATTCTGTAACGGAAAAGACCAATAGCGTTAACAATGAGGCTGCGGCAAAAATCATCAAGGCTACCAAGGAATTTGAAGAGAGGAGCAATGCCCTTGACGAGAAGATAGATTCCGTGATTGCAGGCCTTGCCTCGGCTCTGGAAGAAAAGTCTGGTAAACTGGATGGGGATATACAGGAGTCTTACGGCAGGCTTTCATCTGGTCTCGCAGAAAAAGTCTCTGACTTTGACGGAAGAATTGCCGCCCTTGATAAATCAGTACAGGATCGGACAAGCACGATAGATCAGGATGTGCAGGACAGGGTTGACTCACTTATTGCCCAGGTGGATGGCAAAGTCCAGGAGCTGGACGGTGGAGTTAACGAGAAGGTTTCGGCTCTGAACGAAAGCGTGCAAAATATTACTTCAACGATTAATCAGGATATTAAGGTAAAGATTTCGGAGCTTTCCAATATTCTTGCGACCCGCACGGGCAGTTTGGATAAGGAAGTGAACGAGCGGCTCTCTGCAATAAGCAAGGTTTTGGACGGACGGACAAATGCGCTTGCTAAGAAGCTCAATGATGAAACTGCCAAGATAGACAGCGATGTTATGGTCAAGATAAATGACCTGTATGCCAGGGCGGAATCAATTAACGAGGAGATGAACAAGAAGGCGACTGCCCTTGAGACTGTTGTTAAGCGCAGGCTTGTAGAATTGGGCGAGGAAGTCAAGAAGAATACCGGGGCGGCAGTTGACGAGTACAGGGCGACATGCGACAGTTATACCAAGAATATCGAGGATAGGACGGCGGTTCTGAGAAGTGCGCTTGATGAAAAGGCTGAGGAGCTTGAGAAAGAAATAAGCGAGAAAACAGCTACGCTCGACACTGTTATGAAGCAGCGTTCAGACAGCCTTGATGCATCAATCGTTGAAAGGCTTGGCGAGCTTGACAGCAAGGCAAAGGCGATAAACAATGAGATTCATAGCAAGACATCTGATCTTGAGAAGGCGGTCAAGGCTCAGCTAGAGACGATGACCAATGATGTCAAGAATCAGACTTCGGCGGCCATCGAGAAGTATCGTAGCACTACGATTAATTACACACAGAACATCGAGGACAGGACTTCTGCCCTTAGGAAGGCTCTGGACAAGAAAACTGCTGTTCTTGGAAAGGAGATAAACGAGAAGACCAAGCTGCTTGAGGATGCCCTGAATCATCAGCTTGCGGAGGTGAAAGAGAGAACTCTTGCTATCAATAAGGAGATTGCGGGCAAGTCCGAGCAGTTCCAGGATGCATTGCAAAGGGAACTTTCCGAGCTTACGACCAATGTTACCAGGCAGACTTCCCAGGCCCTTGAAAACTACAAGAATACTGCCGCCTCCTATAACAAGGACGTGGAAACTCGCACGGCAGAGCTGCAGACCATGCTGGATGGACGAGTATCCTCTCTCAAGCAGATGATTGTAGAAAAAACCGGTAGCCTGGAAAATGACTTGAACAACAGGACTGGAAGTCTGGAAGTCTCTCTTAATAACATAACAGGCAACCTGTCTTCTGAACTTAAAAAGAGGACAAATACCCTTGCTCAGGAAATTGCCAACAGGACAGGAAGTCTAAAGTCTGACTTTGATGCCAGGGTCAAAAACTTGGAGTCGGATTTCACAGCAAAGACGAATATGCTTGCTGAGAATGTAAAGAAGCAGTCGGTAGACCTTGAGACGGCGGTAAGCACCAACAACAGCGAAGTTACGGCTCGCATAAGCGACAAGGTTGATGAGCTGACTGGACGGCTTGCGGGCAAGGTGAAGTTGTTTGAGGATACACTTGACGAGAAGACCAGTGCGATAGAGAACGATTTTAAGACCCGGCTTGCGGATCTAAAAGATGAATTCTCTGCTTCTTACGAGGAAGCCAAGCGGACTGCGGAGGCTCTGACCATGGATACTCAGGGCAACACCAGGCAGCTGTCTCAGCTCAATAGCACCCTTGATACGATGACTGACAAAATCATCCAGCGTTATGATGGTATTTATGATAAGGCGATGAAGGATGCCGAGACAAAGGAGAAGGATGCCTACGAGAAGTATTCTGGCATAAGCTCTTCCAACTTAAAGACCTATCATGATAAGTTGCAGGCCAGGATGGATGAAATGCAAAAGGCTGTTGCCAGCACTATCGCTGATCTTAAGCAGCAGGCAGATGATGTGCGTTCGTCCGTGGAGGATTCAATGGAACGGCTACGCTCTGAATTCCAAGAATCAGAGAAGCTTTCCAATTTGACTGCGGCTAAAGTTGGGGATGAGACTCAGGAGAGCATGAAGCGTTTGAATGATTTCACTGAGGCCATGAATCGGCAGCTTGCTGAGTTTGACAACAAGGTTAGCCAGACGATGCAGGGAATTGCAAAGGAATACGATGCCCGCGAAGCCAAGTTCCTTTCCGGTATTGACAGGCAGCTGGAGGACTACAAAAAGGAGATGGAGTCTCGTTTTAAGAGGCTTTCATCCGCTGCTGGAGATGTGGACAAATTGGAAGCTACTCTAAAGAATCTTGTGGATCGGTCTGAGAAAGAAGTCTCTGGTAACTTAAACAGCTTTGAGTCATCTGTAAAGGAGAGGGCCAAGGCTTTGGAGACTGAGCTTTCACAGATTAAGGCTGGTGTCGAAGAGCTAAAGAACAGGGCATACATGAGCACCAGCACGAAACTCAAGTCTTTTGAGGACAGCTTTGAGCTTGACTTGAAGAACAGGCAGCAGGAGCTTTCCAGCCACCTGATTGAGTGGAAGAACGACTTCGAGAACAAGATAAGCAAGATTGGTGATGAGTACGAGCAGAACAGGCGCAAGCTTGAAACAAAATACATTGATTCTCTTAAGAAGCGACTTGCTGAGGTTCAGGTTAAAACAGATGAGCAGGAACGGCAGTTCCAAACAACGATTCTTGAAAACCAGTCTGTCATTCAAAAACAAGTGACAAGTGTGGATCAGCAGTTGCATGACTTTATTGAGAAGTACACGCAGGAGCTTAAGAAGACTTCTGATAAGGCGGAGGCAATCCTCAAAGAAGAGACGGACAAGTACAATCGTAAGATTGAGAACCAGATTCAGGAGAACCAGTTTACCTTCGATAAGGAACTGGATGACTTGAAGCGGTCTTATGATGAGAAGCAAAAGTCCAGCACAGCGGCGATAGACAGCGCAATGCAGGAATTCAGCACCTGGCAGAAGAGAATCAGGCAGCAGTTTGATGAGGCCAGGGTTCAGTTTGATGAACAGCTCAAGGATTTCTCCAAGGATACCGCAGACCGTATGGCTGAGATTGTTGTACAGACAGGAAATTCTGAAGGCGAGATTCAGACCAATATCAGGGATCTTGCAGCGAAACTCCATGATGCCCTTGCCAGTTACGAGGAGGTATCTGCATCTATCCTTAGCAGGCTCAAGAAACAGTCTGAGGATATGCATGCCGCCAACAGGACTATTGCTGATAACCAGAAGGACAAATTGCTTTCTGATTTGAAAGCTTACGAGCAGAAATATTCCACGCTCAATAGCCAGAATCGCAAGCAGTACAACGAGATGATAAACAAGCTTAATGCTGATACAAATGAGTTGCAGCTTAAGATTGGTGAAATCAACTCCAGTGTAGCTACGTTCACGGCTCAGACTGGTTTGTTTGATACAGCCCGTGAGCTTCAGGATCAGCTTTCTTCTTCGATAAAGGATTTAAAGAAGAAGATAGACGAGGTTGCATCCTATGAGAAAGAGATAGACGATCTTGGTAGTAAAATCCGCGAAGTGGAAGCCATGCACGACAATGTTGACCGTAAGATTGACAACTATGACTCCCAGAAGCTCAAGCTCGATACGATTGATGCCAAATTTAATCGTCTGGTGGATTTGAGTAATGGGATGGACAAGAAGATTGCTGAGCTTACGGCGGAAAGCGACAAGCTTGTCAATATGCAGTCATTGGTCAGCAACTTCCAGGATTCCTTGGAAAAGATTCAGAAACGCTATGATCGCATAGAAACCAAGGGACAGACGATTGACAACGTTGCCAAGACTGTTGACATTACGCAGGGGAAGATTGCAGATTTGGAGAAGAGGCTCTTGAGCTGCAACAAGCAGGTTGACAGGCTGCCGGCGGAAATCCAGAAGATGCAGGAGAACGTTAAGTTCATCACGTCCAACAGCGAGAAGGTTGACGATGTGGCCTCAAAGATAGACTCCCTGCAAGGGGTCATAGACAAGGCGAACGAGAAAATCGATGAGTTTGATTCCACGAGGGAGGAGATGGAGACATTGTACAGCCGCATAGAGGATATTTCCAAGGACGCGGACAATCAGCTGGATGCCCTGCATGATATAGTCCGGGAGATGGGTAAGAAAAATTCCTCCATCGGCTCTGACTCCAAGCCTACGCCAAACCAGCGTGACCGTGTGATAGAGCTTAAGCGAAAGGGCTGGTCTGTCAGTGAGATAGCGCAGACGCTGAAAATCCCGGAGGGGATGGTAAGCCTTATACTGGAGCTGGGCAATGGAAGTTCTTCCTCAGAGCGAAGGGACGATGATGACGATGACCTTGCTTCCCGCAGGAGGCGAAGAAGCTAACGTGAAAGAAGGCAGGAGCAGTAGGCTTTAATTGCTAGATTGGAGCCTACTGAGTCCAGTCCTTCGTTTGTCTTTGCTTTGACAAATATCCGATTCTTTTCAGTTTCCAGAATTTCGGCGATAGATTCAATAACCTTCTGTCTCCAAGACAGAAATTTGGGTTGCTCAAATTCCAGCACACAGTCCAAATTTACAAGTTCCCAGCCTTCTTTACGGACATCATCCCAGACTTTCCTAAGAAGCAAGGATGAGTCTGCGTCTTTCCATTTTGCTTCTTCTGGGGGAAAGTAGGAGCCTATGTCTCCAAGTCCGCTTGCACCTAAAAGGGCATCCGCTATGGCATGGAGCAGTACATCGCCATCCGAGTGCCCCAGTTCTCCTTTATTCGCGGGAATTTCCACTCCGCCAAGTATGAATTTACGCCCCTCGACCAGTCTGTGCAAATCCGTTCCCATGCCTATGCGGATTTCATATCCCGTTTTATTTGGAAGGTCTCTTTGGTATGTAATTTTTTGGTTCACTATATCTCCATCCACCAGATGCACCTTCTTGCCTCCTGTCAGTTCCGGGAAACTGTCCCATATCTGGCTGTCGTCTGTAAAGTCCAGCTCCTGCTTGCTTGCCAACTCGTGGCACCTTATGAATGGCTGTAGGCGGAAAGCTTGAGGTGTCTGCACTGCAACTATGTCTTTCCTGACAAGGTGGCGGCTTATCGTACCGTCCGGGTTTATTTCTTTCTGTGTGTCTACGGCTGCTATTGCAGGTACTGCAGCCCCATATTCTGAGGCGGAGGATATGCAGTCCTGTATGATTTTTTTTGTTATATATGGTCGTGCCGCATCATGAACCAGCACGATTCCGTCATTATCAGGTATATATTTTTCTTTTATGAATTCAAGGGCGTTGTGTATAGAATCCTGTCTGCTTTTTCCCCCTTCGATGAAGGATATGCAAATTTCCTTTTCTGCGGTTATTTTTTCAAGCTCCTTGTCCTTGGAGAGTGCTGCCCTTGCGTCTTTTTCCCCATCCTTGGGAATCGTAATGATTATCACTGCATAATCCCCTACGGAAAGAAAGGCTTTAAGTGACTGTGACAAAACTTTTCCGCCCGCAAGCGGCAGATATTCTTTTTTGCCAATGCTACCCATCCGGCTGGAGGAACCGGCAGCGGTCAGTATTAGGAAGAGGGGCATCTACTCTTCCCCTTCGTCCATGTCCTCGCTTTCTTCTTCCTCGTCCTCATCTGAGTCGGAGTCATCCCTGCGACCTGCATCCTCGTTGAATTCCTCGTCATCGTCATCGTCTTCATAGTAATTACTGCTCTTTTTCTCAATCTTTGCACCGAGTGGTTCCAACTTGGCATGAAGCAAGGTCTCTACCTCTTTCGCGCTCTTTCCTAGGGCATAGGAAAGCTCGTCTTCAAGCAGTTTTTTTGCGCTCTCGTAGAGCTTTCGTTCCATTGCGGGAAGTTCTTTTATCTTTGAGCGGTGATAGAGGCAGCGGACTATGGCCGCTATGTCTTCCACCGTACCCGAATGGAGCAGGTCTATGTTCTGCTGATATCTGAGTTTCCAATCCGAGGTTGGCGGGTCAAATTCTTGTCCAAGGAGTTCTATGGCCTTTTCTGCCTGTTCCTTATTAACTACGCTGCGTATTCCCATGTTGGCGGCATTGTCCACGGGAACCATGATATTCATGTCGGAGACAGGTATGTGTATCTTGTAATAGTAGACCTGTTTACCTTTGAAGTCCTTCTTGAATACGTCTGTGACTTCCCCGACACCTTGGCTCGGGTAGACAACTATCTGGTTTATGGAAAATTCGGTTTTTGGTTTTGCCATATAAAGCTATTATATCAGCTTTTGCCAGAAAATTCAACTTTCGTTTGATGTAAAAATAATTGACGGCCTTTCTTTTATGTGTTAACATCGCCTTCATGCTTTCCGTTTCGATTGTTACGCCTGTATTCAACTCCATGAGGACTTTGGATGTCTTTATGGAAGCTATCCTCATGCAGGATTTTCCCCATGACAAAATGGAGATTGTATTTGCTGACGGAGGCTCTACTGATGGCAGCAGGGAAAAAATCCAAGTATATGCGGATTCGAACGACATAGCCATAAGACTACTTGAGAATCCACTTAAGACGGCGGAGGCGGGAAAGGCTGTCGCCGTTCGCCAAGTGCAGGGGGATGTTATATGTCTGTTGGACTCCGATAATATTCTGCCCGATTCACACTGGCTCTCTCAGATGATGCAGCCTTTTGAAAAGCATGATATTGTTGCCAGCGAGCCAATCTCATACACTTGGCGCAAAGAGGACTGTCCGATTACCCGTTACTGTGCCATGCTTGGTATGAGTGACCCCCTCTGCTTATATGCCGGGAACTATGATCGTATGTGCGCTGTGTCAGGAACTTGGACGAAGGTTCCTCACAAGGAGGAAGACTGTGGTTCCTACCTTTCCATAGAATTCGACCATGGTATGATGCCCACGATAGGGGCAAATGGGTTTTGCATGAAACGGAAGGAACTTGTGGAAAGTTTTGAGGGGAACTATCTTTTTGATATAGATGTGCTTTGGGAGTTGATACAGAAAAAGAGCGAGACCAGGATAGCCAAGGTTAAAAATGGTATAGTCCACTTGGTTTATCCTGACTTAAAAACATTTGCACGCAAGCAGGATCGCCGTATACGTGATTTCCTTTTCTTCAGCGGAAACAAGGGCAGGAAATACCCTTGGTCAAGCGTCGGTATGGGTAAAGTCGTTCTTTTTTGCCTATGTACGGTAACTCTTTTGCCTGTCCTTGTGCAGATGCTGATTGGTTTTTTCCGCAAGGGGGACATTGTAGCCTGGCTTTTGCATCCCCTGTGTTGCTGGATAACTCTTTTCATATATGCTAGGGGTGTCGTCAGCGGTCTGTTTGTCAGAAAACAAGCTGACCGCACTGGCTGGAAGCAGTAGCGACAGCCCTGTTCTTCTTTTAGTCCTTTTCTCCGTTTAGCTTTTCCCGTATCACATAGAGGGGACGGTTTATTACTTCTACCTGTATCTGTCCTATATATAGGGCGACAAGGCCTATAGACACAAGCACAATTCCAAGGACGAGGGTATTGGTCACAATTACGAATGATATTGCACTGAACATCGGGATTCCCAGTACATAATTGTAAACCAGCATTATAACGAGCAGAACCATGCTTACCAGGCTTATCAGGACACCCATATAGGCGAACAACTTGAGAGGCAGTAATGAGTTGCTTGTTATGCTGTTTATTGCAAGTGCAAGAAGTTTGCCCAAAGAGTACGAGGCTGTTCCGTTTATTCTTTCTGGCGCGACAAATTCTATGTATTCTGTCCGAAATCCCAGCCACTCGATTAAGCCCCGGAACATTCTTTTGTGCTCGGTAAAGCGAACTAGTTCATTGATTACCTTTCGGTCAATCAGCTTGAAATCCGTTGCGTTTGGAGTGAGCTTTGTGGGAGCCGCCATGCTCATAAGATGGTAAAAGAGTTTGGAGCCAATGTCTTTTATGGGAGATTTCTTTTCCGTTGATTTCCTTATGCTTGCGACAACCTCCGCTCCATCTTCCCATTTTTTTACAAATTCTGGAATTAGTGCGGGTGGATGCTGTAAATCTGCATCCAGAAAGATAGCTGCGTCTCCAGAACAGTTGCGAACGCCAGCTGTAAGGGCAAGTTCTTTGCCAAAATTCCGGCTAAAGTCAATGGAAACCACCCTGCTGTCCTGTCTGGCGATATTCTCAAGTGCCTGCCAAGAGCCATCTCTGGAACCATCATTGACAAAGACAAATTCCCAGTCATAGCCGGGCATTTTTTCAGCGACATCGCAAAGTGCCTGGTGCATAAGGGGAACGTTTGCCTCCTCATTGTATACAGGAACGATTGTAGAAATCTTTTTCATTTTTATATGCTTTCCTTGAAGTATTCGATTGTTCTCTTTAGCCCCTCGTCAAGCATGACTTCAGGTTTCCAGCCAAAAAGCCTACCCGCAAGGCTTATGTCGGGCTGCCTTTGCTTGGGGTCGTCTCCCGGCAAGGCACGGTAAACTATATGTGATTTGCTGCCGGTCAAGGCAATGACCTTTTCCGCCAGCTCCAGCATAGTAAATTCACCTGGGTTGCCCATGTTGACAGGGCCTGTCACGTCTTCGCCAGAGTCCATCAAAAGGATAAATCCTCTGATGAGGTCGTCAATGTAGCAGAAACTACGGGTTTGCTTGCCGTCTCCGTAGACCGTTATGTCTTCGCCTTTTAGGGCTTGTATTATAAAGTTGCTGACCACCCTGCCGTCATTCGGGTTCATCTTAGGGCCGTAGGTGTTGAAAATTCTGACGACCTTTATCCGGCTTCCTTTCTGCCTGTGGTAGTCAAAGAAGAGGGTCTCTGCCCCCCGTTTTCCCTCATCGTAGCAGCTTCGTATTCCATCTGGGTTTACGTTGCCCCAGTAGCTTTCGACCTGGGGGTGGACAAGGGCATCCCCATAGACCTCGGATGTAGAGGCCTGGAATACTTTTGCGTGCCACTTGTCTGCCAGTTCCAGTGCGTTTATGGCCCCAAGGACGTTGGTCTTGTAGGTCGCTATGGGATCCCTTTGGTAGTGGGGCGGGCTGGCAGGGCAGGCCAGGTTGTATATTTCATCCACGTAAAAGCTGTAAGGAACGGTTACATCATGGCGGATTAGCTCAAAATCGGCCTTGTCCCTAAGGCTTTTTATATTCTCCCAGTTTCCAGTAAAGAAATTGTCCATGCAGATAACATGGTCTCCGTCTTTCAGGAGCTTTTCGCACAGATGGCTTCCGAGAAAACCCGCTCCACCTGTCACAAGGACTGTCTTTTTCATATTCTTCCCCGTCCTATGCAGTGCAGTTCAATTCCTTTGTCTCTCATCATCGAGGGATCGTACTGGTTGCGTCCGTCAAAGATGACAGGCTCCCTGAGCAGTTTTTTTATACGATCAAAGTCTGGCTGGCGGAACTGCTTCCACTCGGTCACTAGAATCAGTGCATCGCTGCCTTCCAAAGCACTCCACATGTCTTTTTCGTAGCTTATGCTGTCAGCACTTATGTGCGCCAGATACTTTTTTGCCATTTCGTATGCTTCTGGGTCATAGCTCTTTATCTTGGCTCCATGTGCAACGAGGTCTGTCACAATCGTGATAGAAGGGGCTTCCCGCATGTCATCGGTCTGGGGCTTGAAAGCCAGTCCCCAGAGGGCGAAAGTCATGCCTTTTAGATTCTGTCCGTACTTTGCAAGGATGCGGTCTGCCAGCAAATGCTTTTGTGCTTCGTTGACGCTTTCCACTGCGGTAGCAATCTTCATGTCCACACCGCAGCGTCTGCCGGCTGCTATCAATTCCTTGACATCCTTGGGAAAGCAGGAGCCGCCATAGCCACAGGAGGCATAAAGAAAACTCATTCCGATTCGGCTGTCGCTGCCTATCCCCTGCCTTACGGCCTTTACGTCACCTCCCAATTTGTCACAGAGGGCTGCTATTTCGTTCATGAAACTTATGCGGGTGGCTAGCATTGCGTTGGCCGCATATTTTGTAATCTCCGCGCTCTTAATGTCTGTCGTTATGATGGGATGCTCATTTTCCGTGAACTGCCGGTAAAGAGAGAGCATCATCTGCTTGGCCCTCTCGCTGTCTGTTCCAATCACCACGCGGTCTGGACGAAGGAAATCGCCTACTGCGACACCTTCTTTCAGGAATTCTGGGTTTGATACAACGTCAAATTCCACACCGGCGGCATTTTTTCTTTCTTTTAGAACTTGACTGACTCGCTCTTTAACTTTGTCAGCTGTTCCGACAGGAACGGTGGATTTGTCAACGATAATTGTGTATCCGTTCATATGCCTGGCTATGGATTCAGCTGCTGCAAGAACGTAGTGTGTGTCTGCTGATCCGTCCTCTCCCGGAGGGGTTCCGACCGCAATAAAGCAGATGTCACTTTCAGGTACCGCCTTGGCATAATCAGAAGTGAAGTCGAGCCGTCCTTCCTTGTGGTTTCGCCTGACCATTTCCTCTAGCCCTGGTTCGTATATCGGGATTATCCCATCATTAAGTTTTTCTATTTTTTCTTTGTCTATGTCGATGCACCATACGTGGTTACCCATTTCCGCAAAGCAAGTTCCTGAGACCAAGCCTACGTAGCCGGTTCCAACTATTGAAATATTCATGTCACAATGATAGCACTTAGTGGCATTTGTATCAACAATATGCCTTGTGAAGATGTTACCAATCCGTTATAATTCTTCCCATGCAGAGCTTTACAAGATTGATTCTCGCAAACTTTTTCCTGTCGTGCTTCTTTTCACTGCTGAACTTGCCGACATCCCTTGATTTGTCTATTCTGGCATTCCCCCTGTCAGTGCTGTTCACGCTGCTTGTGGGCTACTTCTCATACAGAAGGCTGATAAAAAGGAACGAGTTTTCCCTTTTGCCTGCCATAACACGTATGTTCCAGTATGAGCCTTTTGTGTTCATAGCTGCCTTTGTAATCAGGCGGTCTGGAGCCTTCGGTCTGCCATTCGCAATAGATTTGATTGGCTGTTTGACATGGCTTGCCTTGGTCGGGCTAACTTTTGTCATACTTCACAAGATGGGAGGGGGCAGGCTGGCCGTAATAAACAGTGAATGGGCTGCCTATGTTGATGGTCTTAGGAAACCGCCTTTTTCTGGTTCAACCACCCTTAAAAGGCTGGGAATAGAGCTTTTGGAATGGGTGGATGCCCTTGTACAGGCTGTTTTTACTATTATTCTTCTTAATATTTTCCTTTTTCAGCTCTACGAGATTCCTTCAGAGTCCATGGTTCCCACATTCTTGATAAAGGACAGGGTTGCCGTTTTCAAGACCCTGGCCGGCCCAAAATTTCCATTGAGCGAGGTGGGGCTGCCATACCTGCAGAAATACAGGCGTGGTGACATCGTTGTGTTCCGAAACCCGCATTACGGAGACGATCGAAAGGGCGAGGTAAAGACCTTCATGTCCCAGTTCCTTTATATGCTGACTCTGACTTTCGTAAAAACCAACACAGATGAGAATGGGGAGCTTAAAGCCGACCCCTTGGTTAAGAGGATAGTCGGTGAGCCTGGCGAGCAGCTTATGCTGATGGATGGGAAGCTTTATGCACGTACAAAGGACAATCCCTCGTTTCAAGTCGTTGACTCCGATTCTGATTGGGCTGCATGGGATTTGAATGTGCTCCCGTCTGGCGTAAAGGGAAGGGTTCAGTGGCTTCCGATGAGCGAGGCCGAGATGTCCAATACCCTTTCCGTTGAGCAAAAACGCAGGAGCCTGGATTTAGTGGCTGTCAAGGCGGAATGTGATGCCCTTGCACTTGAGTTCAAGAACTATTGTCGTAGCACTGACGTGGCAGGGGAGGGGAAACTTGCGTTTAGCTCGGTTTTCACTGATTACGACAGGTACGAGTACCACTTTTTCCGGGATATATATGACAACACGCTTAAGATTCTCGACTCTCCTGCTCCGGCTGAATGGTTCCAGGCCTTTATGACATCATGGGCATCTGGCCTTGGGAATCTGGCTGGCTACTCGGAGGCGGATGCTGCTGATTCTTCAAGTCTGGTCGGAGGAAACCTGTATGATGATGCACGGTTCCGTCTTAATCTTATGATAAAACTGTGTGCGGGAAGACTTATCGTGAAAGTTGCATCGATAGTGAGTGATGGAGGAACTGCCGCCACGGTCAGGGCTGATCCTATAGTTAAGGGGGAACTGGAGCAGGCTGAGTCCCTCAATAATTATGTGGTTCACATGGATCAGCGTAACATGGGGCCGTTCCCCCAGGGGGACGGCAACTATATCCCGGATGGATGTTACTTTATGGTAGGAGACAACCGCTATAATTCATTGGACATGAGGCACAGCTATGAACTGCGCCTCACACCCATCTGCTTGAAGGACGACTATGCCCTGTGTTACTACTCCAATCTGGAGCCGCAGTATGTCTCGTACCGCCGGATTTTGGGCAAGGCTTCCTTGCGGTTCTGGCCTATAAGCCGCTTTGGAAAGGTTCGCTAGGGGCGGGCTGCCATATATGCGATGGTCTTTGCATCCTTTATGATGTTGGCGACTATCGCATACTCGTTTGGCTGGTGGGCTGTCTCATCCAGGCTTGACCATACCACGCAGTCTAGTCCCTTGTTGCGCAGGTATGCCCCCACGGTTCCCCCTCCAATGCCTACGCAACGTGCTTCTATGCCATGCACGGCTTTGAGGGCTTCTGACAAATCCTTTACAACCGGGGCATCCTGAGCTGTCGGTCTGGAACTCTCCGCTTGGACTTCAGATACCTCCACTTTTACAGAATATTTTTTTTCGACTTCATTGATTCTCTTTCCAAGTTCCTGCCTGACTTCATCCAGCGAGTAGCAGGGGTTTATCCTGCAGTCAGCATAGAATACATCCTCACCTGGAATGATGTTTACTGATGAAACGTTAGCCTCGTGCATGGTCGGCTGAAAAGTGGAGTAGGGCGGGTCAAACAGGGGGTCTTTTTTGTTAAAGACCTGTTCCATCTCGTTTACCTTGAGGGCAAGCTCGCAGGCTGCCAGGGCGGCATTCTTTCCTTGGTCTGGACGTGAGCCGTGAGCCTGTTTTCCTAGCGTGCGGAATTTGACCCAGTATATGTTCTTTTCGGCAATTTCTATCGTTTCTCCGTTTGGGTCACCACCATCTGGAATCAGAATCCTGTCGTTCTTGCCAAAGATGCCCAGGTGCTCCCTGACCAAGTATTGCATTCCGTATGCGGAGCCGCATTCTTCATCGGCCATGAAAAGCAGTTTTATCGTATGTTCCGGGATGATGTGCTGTTTTACAAAGGCGAATGCTGCGAACACAGCGGATACCAGCCCCTGCTGGTTGTCTTCGACACCGCGTCCGTATATCTTTCCGTCTTTTTCTTGCAGTGTCCAAGGGTCGCTGTCCCAGAGTTTTAGGGAACCTGTTGGAACTACGTCAAGATGTGCGCATAGCCAGATATTGTAGTCATTCTTATTACCGGGGATGGTCGCCACCAGGTTAGGCCTGATTCCACTGGTGACCCTTGTATCTTTCGCATCAAACCGTTCTAATCTTGTTATGCCATTATCCTTGAGGTATTGCTCAAGGGCTGTTAGCTTTTCCAGCTCCCCGTCCCCTCCGCTCTCCGGTGCCAGTGCCGGTTTGGAGGTCAAAAGCCTCTCAAGCTCCACCATATCCTTCCCGCTCGACTCGATGAATTCCTTGAGTGCGTCAAATTCTTCCATAATATATCCCCCTAAAAATATTTATATGCAAGTATGTCAGAAGTTCAGCTGCCGGCTGACCTTTCGTACTAGTGAGGCTTTGCTGACTGAGAAGGTTTTTTCCGTTCCGTCATCTCGCTTTACAGTGACCTCGGCCTCGCCCTCGTACTTGGTGAAAGCCGTGACTTCCCCCAAAAATGCGCCGTCGCCTTCTCCGCTTGTTATTTCCACCAGGCATTTTGCCAATATGGAGTTTTCTATCACGTGAACCTTGCCTTGGTAGTCCATTCCCAGGGCTTCCAGCTTTTCAAATCTGACGCTTTCCGGCCTGAGCTGGTCTTCGTTTACAATGACCCTGCGATCTATCCTTGCAATCAGCCCGTCCTTCTGCTCCTGTGGAATTCTCATGGTGTTGACTTTTAGTTTGAGTGATTCCAATAGCTCGTCCTGTTCCTTTTTTAGTAGGATTCCATCTGAGACAGCATTCTTTCCGTCTCCTTCGGAATATGAGAGGACATTTTCGTTCTGATTCAGTGAATAGAAAGAAATGCTTGACTTCTCGGTCTCCTTGGATTTTATCTTTCCGATGAAGTCCAGACCGCACTGCTTTATTGCGGCCTGTGCCATGATGTCGTCAGTGAAATCCAGCAGGTACAGGCCGGGCGCGAAGGTCTCTATGATGTGCCTTGAGAGGAATGGATTCCTTCTCACTAGAATTTCATTCTCGCCTGATACCTTGAGCACGTAGCCTTTGTAAAGCGAGGCGGATGAGTATGAGCCGAACCATTCGTCCAGGGTTACGTCCAGGTTTTGCGGAATGGGGTAGCTTGTGTATTGTGATATGGTATCCTTTATTTTCTGTGCCGTCATCCCCGTGTCAAAGGAGCGCATCACGGATTTCTTATTGGCTTCAAAACTTAGCACCTTGTCGTATTTGACTATTTCAAGGAACTTGGCGAGCGGAAGCAGGTCTTGTAATGAGAGGCCGGGCATAATCATGAAGGTGAAAGCTGCGTCTATCTTGACGGACTCTTTTTTTCTGTCATCTTTGCTATTGTTCTTTTCAAAGAAGACCGGGTTTATGCAATAGATGGCTTGTCCCTCATCGTCCATGCCCTTCTTTACGATGTACCCGAATGTAATTGCCGCTTCAATCGCAGTATCAATAGACCCTTCTGCGTTGGCATTGGGATTCCTGGAATCATTCCACGAGCTGCGGGTTATGATGCTTTGGAATCTCCCCCGGCTGGACCAGTCGTAGCTTCTTTCCTGCTTGTTCTGCCTTATGAGGAATGATAGCCTGACCAGAGCCTCCTTGCTGTAGTGCTTTTCCTTGGCGCATAAGAATGTGTCATAGAGCAGTTGGGCGCTGTCGTACATGCTTCCCCGCGATAGATGCCCAATCGTGGCTGTACAGAGGTAAGCCCTCTGATTTTGGCTATCAAGGTTGGCAAAGCTTTCCGCCCTCTCCCAGTCAGCCAGTAGTTTTTTCCCGGACTCATTTTCATTGAAGATTCCCAGGTTGCGGAGGGAATTCAAAAGCAGCTGTAGCTGTTCGACATTCCCTATCTTCTCTTCCAGCTCCTCTGTGCTTTTCTTTTTGAAAGTTCCGTCTGACTTTGTAAGGTCAGGGTGGGCAAGGATATAGGAAATCAGGGCTGAAATCTTGCCTGCATCTATTATATCAGTATCGTTTTCCGCGTCTTTTTTTACGCATCTATAGGAAGGGAGCAATATGTCTATGTCCAGCAAATCCAGGAGTTTGTCCTCCAGCAGCGGGTTAATGCACAGGTATTCGGGTCTTTTGTCATTGCCCCCGGTGTAGAATATCAGCAGCCTCTGTATCAAGTTGTCCACGTGGGCGGAGACCTGCTTCTTGGTCATTGCCGAGGAAAAGAATTCCGCAAGCTTGTCCACGTCAGCCCGTGGAATGAACTTCACGGCGGCGAGGAGCTTCAGGTCTATCCCGCTCAGGAGCCGGATGATTCCCTTCTTGTTCTCGTCTTTTCTTATAAATGCGCTCAGCTCTTCCACTAGATCCTGTTTGTTGTATGGGGTCGGCACTTCACCAAGGTATATGCGGATTATGTCAAAGAAGTCCTCTTCCCTGAGCGTGGCTATGTACTTGCGCCAGCTGAGGACTCTTTCCACCCTGGCAGACTGTTGCAGCCTGGCTGCCGTCTCTTTTTCTCTTTCTGTTGTCATGCTGTCTCTGCTCAACATAGGGCTGCCTTGACCTCCTCGTCTGCCTGGCTCAGGCTGGACTCGTCAACGTAACGTATTATGCTGTAGGAATAGCCTTGTTCCGCAAGAAATTTCTGCCTGTTTGCACCGAAGTCCTCTTCCACCGTATTCCTGCTTATCAATGTGAAGAAGCGGCAGGTTCTCTCCTTTGGGCGGAGTATTCTTCCCAGCCGCTGCGCTTCCTCCTGCCTGGAGCCGAATGTCCCGCTGACCTGTATGGCCATGCTTGCGTCCGGAAGATCTATTGCAAAGTTTGCAACCTTGCTTACGACCAATACCTTTATCTTGCCTTGCCTGAAGTCCCCGTAAATCTGGTCTCTCTCGGAGTTTGGTGTTTTTCCGGTTATGATGGGGGCATCCAGTTCTTTTGCAATCTCCTTGAGCTGATCCAGATACTGACCTATGACCAGAATCTTATCATCAGCATATTTCTGCACAAGTTGGGAAACGACCGTTGACTTGACAGGGTTCTCGCTCGCCATCCTGTGCTTGCCCCTGGCTCCTGCAACCGCGTATTCAAGCTCAAGGGCCTCCGGCATGTCCAGCCGGATTTCTATGCACAATGCGCTTGCAATCCACTTGTTTTTTTCAAGTTCTTTCCACGGAACATCGTAACGCTTCGGACCAACAAGGGAGAACACCTGTCCCTCACAGCCATCCTCGCGTACCAGGGTAGCGGTCAGCCCGACCCGCCTTACTGCCTGAAGTTCTGCTGTCACCCGAAATACAGGCGCGGGCAGCATGTGAACTTCATCGTATATTATTAAGCCCCAGTCATTCTGCCGGAAAAGCGTGAAGTGGGGATAAGGGCCTTCTTTGTCCGGTCTCCAGGTCAGAACCTGGTATGTTGCGACAGTGACAGCCTTTATTGTCTTTTGCTCGCCAGTG
>JAFTEK010000212.1 GCA_017453705.1 Treponema sp. | reverse complement strand
TGGCGACCAGGCTGGGGTTCCTGGCCCTCTCGGTTGTATTGGGAACCTTACCCTCAAATTCACCGGCGACATGATCCTCGCTGTCCACCGGCTGAACGCGGATGCGCACGTATCCCTTCTTAAAGAGAGTGCCTTTCTGCGACTCAAGAATCTCCACATCGAACTGGTCTCTCTCCAGTCCCAGCTCCTCGGCGGCCTTTTCTATGGCCTCCTTCTCGTTCTTTCCTTCGTACTCGTATATCATATATCTACTCCTAGAAAATAATTGCGTTGTAAAAAACTAGTGGCGTCCCTTCTTCTTCTTGCCGCCCATCGCCCTGTCTATGACGCGGGGCTTGCTGGCTTCCAGCTCCTGCCTCTTTCTGGCGGTCATCTTGTTGATTATGACCTGCTGGCCAATCTGCAGGATATTGCTGACAGTCCAGTAAAGCAGAAGTCCTGACGGAACATTGTAAAAGAGGAAGAAGAACATCAAGGGCATTCCGTACATCATGAACTTCATCGACCCCTGGCTGGCTCCGGCCGCGTTGCCATACTGGGTGATAAGGCCGTTTAGCAGCTGGCTTCCTGTGTATATGAAAGGCAGCAGGCGGAATGTGTTCATCGTGAACTGGGATATTAAAGGAATCTGTTTTTCCCAGCTGAACAGGCAGTCACCCACGGACAGGTCGTCAATCCAGCCCCGGATAAAGCTCGCCCCACGGAACTCAAAGTGGTTGTTGAACACGTTGTAAAGGGCAAAAAGCACCATCATCTGCAAGACCATAGGCAGACAGCCGGATGCAGGATTGTAACCGGCCTCCTTGTAAAGCTTACCCATCGCGGCCTGCTGCTGCTGGGGGTCGTCCTTGTACTTTTCCTGTATCTCCTTCATCTTTGGCTGCAAGCCCTGCATCTTGATGGAACCCATAGCGGTGGACTTGTTGAGCGGGAAAAGGACTATCTTTAGGATTATGGTCAGGATTATAATCGCCACACCCCAGTTGCGCACCAAACTGTAGATGCTCCTAAGGCACCATTTGAGCGCGACTTCGATAATGGAAAGGAACCCTGATGTCTGCAAAGCCTGGTTGAACCTGGCGTTTACCAGCTTCCAACCGTTGGAATCCGCATTGTTATACTTTATCAGCTCGTTCTCGCTGCGGGGACCGACGTAGATATAATAGTCATCCGTCGTGTTGCCGGAAATCGCATTGCGGGTCAGGAAAACCTGCGAGTTCTCGTAGCCAGAGACCTGCTGGGTGGAACACTTTATAGACGCGGACATCGTGGAGTTGTCGGCGGGCTTTACAATGACAGTAAAATACTTTCCTGCGGAGCCTGCCCACTCCCAGCTTTTCTCATACATGCGGTCAGAGAAAGCCTTCTTGGTTCTCTTGCGTCCGTCCCAACTTACAAACTGCCTGACCTCATAGCGGTTGCTCTTTTTGTCATAATGGGGGCCAATCTGCGGGGAAGTCCTGAGCGAATAAGCGGCCCCGCCAAGGTTAAGCGCAGCAGGATTTCCGTCCAAGCCGTTGACTGTGACGGACAGGCGGAAGGCATAGTCATCATCGGTGAAAGAATAAAGCTTGCCCAGACGGAACTTGTGCTCAGCTCCAGCCTCGTCTTTTATTGAAAAATCCCGGTAAAAGCCTATCGTGTGCTCATCAACGCGCTTTACGTTGAAAACCCCGTCTATGGCAGCCATGCCGGAGCCGCCGAAAGAGAGGGAGAAGGCCCGGTTGGTTCTGGTAACGTTGTCCACCATCTCCACGCCCTCGCCGGTATCCTTGTCCAGGTGCTCCACAAGCTTATAGCTCACTATGTCGCCGCCCCGGTTGGTCAGAACCACGCTGGCCCGCCTTGTGTTTATCGTATACTCTTGTACGGGAATGTCAGCAGAAGAATCGTTGTCCTCCGAAGCAAAAATAGACTGGGAACCCGCATCGCTGACAAGCGTGGAAAGCTCCTGCGCCTTCTGAGCCTCTGCCTCCGCAGCCTCCTGTTCGGCAGCCTGCTGAGCCTGATAAGCGGCTTCCCTCTTGGGAGCCATATAATATGCATCAAAGAAGAAGTAAGCCAAAAAGACCATAGTACTCAGAACTATGGTCAATATTGTATTTCTATCCATATATTTAATTATCCTCTATTCTATGTGGTCATGGAACAGGATCCCAGCCACCCTCATGCCAAGGATTGCAACGCAGGATGCGGGCAAAAGCAAGAGCCAGCCCCCTGGCAGGCCCGTGCTTTTGTATCGCCTCGACAGCATAGCGGGAGCACGAAGGAGTATACCTACAGACATTCCCAAGCACAGGGGAAAGAGTCATCTGGTAAATGCGTATCGGGGCAATAAGCATGGCTGTGGCAATCCCTCTTGCACTCAAGCCGCCTGTGTCCCTTAATCCTTCATGAGTCCCGCTTTCCTGCATAATGTCTTCAGCTGTCCGCACCGCGTATGGAACGAATCATTTCCGGGGTAAACTAGCAAAAGCAGGTCATAGCCGGTGTTCAGGTGCGACTTGTAAAATCGATAGGCTTCACGGCTAAGACGCTTGGACTTGTTCCTGTCCACCGCCCTGCCGTACCCCCTTGGAAGCGTAAAGGCAATCCGATTGAGGGGCAGTCCATTCTCCTTGTAAAAAAGCTTTGCCCCCCAGGTTCCCACCTTGTTTCCCTGTTTGTAAAGTTTGGAAATTTCCCTGGCTTTCTTTATGTGCTCATTTCGCTTGAAAGGCCCTGTCCGCCCCATTGTGCGAACCGCATCTTCTTTGTGCCCCACCAGCTCACCCCCATAAGAAAGCCTCCAGAAACCCCAGCCGGTCAGCCTTGCCTAGCAGCAGTCCGACCAGCAATAACAAAGCTTACCATGTCTTGGTCTTGCACTTTCCGTTCTGATAGGGCTTCTTCTCATCAGAGACGGTAAGCTTCCAGCGTCCCTTCTGCCTTCTCCTCTTCAAAACGAGACGACCACCCTTTGTCGCCATCCTGGCACGAAATCCAAATTTTCTGTTGCGCTTTACTTTGCTTGGCTGGTAAGTACGTAGCATATATTTCTCCTTATTGTAAAGATTTTCCGATAGTAGACAGTAGTTTAACATAGTTTTCACTTTTCCGTCAAGTGGAAAACCGCAATAACACCAAACTGTCAGCCTCGCGGACAGCCAGCAATGCATTACCAAGAAACCCATACTGGAAGGTGTGTATCTCACACCTACCATAGTGTCTGTCTCACACCTCGTATAGTGTGTGTCTCACACCTCGTATAGTGTGTGCCTCACACCTCGCAGTGTGTCTGCCTCACACCTCGTATAGTGTGTGTCTCACGTATGGGCTGGTATGCTGAATTGAATCGGCTACACTAGACCAGACAAAAACAGTAGAACATACTCAAGCGAAAATATTCTGACGGTTTACCGGTATCTTCCTATGCGAGGACAGGCTCAGCCGTTTGTTCCGCAAGCTCCCGCGCTCATGTCACCGGATATGACGCGGTGCGCATGACCGTCCGCGTGGAGCGGGAGTCGGGCTGACCGACAGCCGTTTCCTAGGCGGAATATGACCTTTAACCAACCTTGTCAAACGCTGCTTGTATAGTTTTTGCAACAGGCTTCTGCTATGTTGGTTTCACTTTTTGAACAATTCATATACGTCATCCAAAATGCTCCTGTCCTTTATCCCGATAAAACGTTTGATATTTTTTACCTCGCCTATTCTGTCACGAATTTTCTCATAAATATATGCAGTAAGCTCCTCTGAATTTGACGAGCTGCATACATATTCATGGTCAAGGTAAACACCGAACCCCCAATTGTTATACTTACGGGAGTACCAAGCTTTATCTGAGTTAAAAAACTTGGCATCTTCCCATACACAAATCAGGCTTATGCCTAACGTCGCAAGTTCGGCAGCTCTTTTTATGTTTTTCTCCATTCCTTCGACATCTATCCATGCCTGTATCCTAGAAGAAGACAGGGGGGACGTTACTGAGGTTATTATTACTTTCATTATAACTTCTCGCTCTATCTAAAAATTTTATTTCCTGGGGTAAATGACCGTGTTCCATGTAATACCCGTAAAGTTTCAATTTTTCGACAATTAAAACTTCTTCTGGTAATCCGATGAATTCAGTAACCTTTTTTACCCCAATAGAAAGCAAATATCCTTGAGTATATCGCTCTTTAGGTATGTGCGTCTGCCCATATTTCCACACATCTCCCTTTTTCATATACACTGTTCCATTGCGAACATCTGGATATATTCCATCTCTAGTGGCGACAAGAGCATATTGTTCAGAAGCTTTATTGCCCCTATCTTTAGACATTATGCCATCTATTTCTCTTTGCATTTTAGCAACAAGTTCTTTGCACTCACTAGGAGAAAGAACGTTGGATGCTACAGGAGAAGAGACCTCACTCCCCTGTAGCATCAGACAGAAAAAAACAATACCTCCAATAACACTTGCTTTCCCTAATTTTAGCAAATTTGAGAGGAGTTTTGATTGCCCTGCTGCTATTCCTGTTGCTTCAGAGAGAACAACTAATTCAGGCATGCTACGCTCAATCAGTTGTAGCTG
This sequence comes from Treponema sp., assembly GCA_017453705.1. Taxonomy (GTDB): domain Bacteria; phylum Spirochaetota; class Spirochaetia; order Treponematales; family Treponemataceae; genus Treponema_D. Next base: position 638 of record JAFTEK010000212.1, on the reverse strand, counting down.
TTCTTGAAAATTCTCAATATCAAGACAAGCTTCTGCTTGTAACCCGTCCAGGTCAATATATACCTGACCGGGTTGTTGCCTGCGTAGTGGTACAAATGGCAGTTTGTCGTGCCAGACAAACCTATTTCAAAGAGCCAGGGCACATTATGCAGACCACGGGGCATCCTGTCAAGCGGGCGGGAAGCGCAGAATCCCCTGAGGCAGGCGCAGGCCGCCGCCAAAAATAAGGGTTTTCTTAGAATCCACCCAAAGCCCTTGACATTTCCCATGATAAGACCGAATACTAACTGCATAACAGAAAACATCCTTGAGGAGAAGCCAGCCATGACATCCAGAACCCACAGCGGGAGCACATACACTTCCCCGGCGAGGAGGGCGGCAGCCCTCGCGGTCGCGGCGGGCTACCTCCTGACGCTGTTCCCGGCGGCATACGCGGCCCCCGCCGCCGGAAGCCCGCAGCCGGCCATGTCCTTGACTCCGGCCGCAATCATGTCGTCCTCGCTGAGATACAGGAAATCGACCTTCGGATACAGTGCTTTTGCGTCTGCCATAGTTTTCTCCTTACAATGCTTAGATTAACAAAAAAGGCGCTGGCCCCGTCCCTGCAGTAAGGGAAGAACCAACGCCTTTGTTGTCTT
>JAFTEK010000211.1 GCA_017453705.1 Treponema sp. | reverse complement strand
GTCCAGCCCCCACTTTACGGCGGGCGGCACGACACAGAAGATAATGGCCGCAGTGCTGCTGGCAGCCCTGCCTGAGTGCGTCTGGGGCGTGGTCACGTTTGGCGTGAGGGCACTGCTTGTCCTGCTCGTGTCAGTGGCAAGCTGCGTCATAGCAGAGTGGCTTTTCCAGAAGGCGACAAAGCAGAAGGTGACGGTGGACAACCTGTCTGCGGCGGTCACGGGTGTCCTGCTCGCGCTGGTGCTCTCGTCCGAGGTTCCCCTCTGGATGGTCGTCATCGGCGCGGTCGTCGCGATTGTCGTAGGCAAGGGGCTGTTTGGCGGCATAGGCTCCAACGTCTTTAACCCCGCCCTGACGGGACGCGGCTTTATGGTCATAAGCTTTGGCGCGGCGATGAGCAGCTGGAAGTCGGCTGCCCCGCTGGATGCGGTTTCATCCGCGACCGTGCTGAGCGAAATCAAGGCAGGAAGCTTTGCCGCAGGCGGCTCTGACCTGCTCCAGTTCTTTTTGGGCAACAGGGCGGGCTGTATCGGCGAGGTCTCCGTCCTGCTCCTGATTCTTTCTTTTATATTCCTGCTCGGCATGGGCATCATCGACTGGCGCGCTCCTGTCGCCATGATTGCGACTTTCGCCGTGGCAACGTTCATTGCGGCTCTTGTGAGTGCGGGTGACGCGGCAGCGGCCTGCTCCGACGTGCTGCTCGGCCTCTGCACTGGTGGACTTGTCTTCGGCGCGGTCTTTATGGTGACTGACTACGCGACCACCCCGGTGACAAAGTACGGAAGGCTCGTGTTCGGATTCGGCTGCGGACTGATTACCTTCCTTATCCGCCGTTTCGGTGGCTACCCGGAGGGGGTCATGTTCAGCATCCTGATAATGAACTCCGTCGCCCCCTTCCTGAACAAGCTCACGGCCAGGAAGTACGGCTACGGCAAGAAGGCGGCAGTAGCGGCTGCTTCAGCAGCGGCCGCAGGAGGTGCCAAATGAGCGGACAGACAACAGCAAAGACGGCGGCGGCAAACAGCGGCTCCGCCTGGTCGATGATAAAGCTGGGGCTTATTCTCGCGGCATACGCGGTAGCCTCCTGCACCATGCTCGCCGTGGTGAACAGCTTCACCGCCCCGGTCATCGCTTCCAACCAGCAGAAGAAGGCAAATGCCGCCATGCTCGTCGTCCTGCCCACGGCGGAGGACTTCGCTGACCTGGATGCGGCCTCGTGCGGCACGACTCCCAGCGGGGCGACAACGATAGAGGCGGTCAAGCTCGCCAAGGCAGGCGGCAAGGTCATAGGCGGCGTGATTCAGATAAGCGGCCCCACCTACGACCATGCCAGCGTGATGATAGGCGTGGACAGCACGGGAACGGTCACTGGTGTGCAGTTCCTGGAGAACACGGACTCGCCGGGATTCGGCTCCAAGGCGAGCGACCCCAACTTTACCCTCTCAAGCGGCAAGACCTTCTACGGCCAGTTTGCGGGCAAGAAGGTGGCGGACGGATTCGTCGCGGGCGAGACGTTCGACGCGATTTCCGGCGCGACCATAACGAGCAAGGGAGTCGCGACACTGCTTGACGACGGAACGGCAGTCCTGACGCAGATACTGAAGGAGCACGGAAATGACTAAGATACAGACTTTCGCAAAGGGAATCCTCGTGGAGAACCCCCTGCTCATACTGAGCATAGGGCTTTGCTCCTCGCTTGGAATCACGACGAGCATATTCAACGCGCTTGGTATGGGGGCGGGCATGACGTTCGTGCTTGTGATGAGCGAGCTGGTCATAAGCCTCTTCCGCAAGTGCATACCGACTTCCATACGGCTTCCGATATTCATCATCGTCATCGCGGCCTTCACGACAATCGTGCAGCTCGTCCTGCAGGCGTATGTCCCCGCCCTGTATGACGCGCTGGGGGTATTCATCCCCCTCATCGTCGTCAACTGCATCATCATGGGGCGCGTGGAAGCCTTCGCCTCCAAGAACGGCATAGGAGATTCCATCCTTGACGGACTGGGTATGGGTATAGGATACACCATCGTCCTGATTGCCATCTCCCTCGTCCGCGAGCTTTTGGGTGGCGGAACGCTCTTTGCCGGAACCGCGCTCAAGCTGGAGATTATCCCTGAGGCATACCGGATAGGAATCCTGAACAGCGCACCGGGCGGCTTCATCGTGTTCGGCATCGTCGCCGCGCTCAACCAGCTGCGCGTCAACATCGCGGCAAACAAGGGGGAGGTGTCCAAATGAGCACATTGCTTAAGATTTTCATAGGCTCCATGCTGGTGGACAACGTTGTCTTCATGCAGTACCTTGCGCTCTGCCCCTTCATTGGCATGACGGGAGAGACGGGCAAGGCGACTGGCATGGGTCTTGCGACAACGTTCGTCATCGTGCTTGCGACTGCCGTGACATGGCCCATTTACAACTTGGTCATGGTTCCGCTCGGCCTGCAGTTCCTGCAGACGCTCTTCTTCATTTTGGTAATCGCCTCGCTCGTGCAGCTGGTTGAGTTCTACCTCAAGAAGTCCGCGCCCGCCCTCTATTCTTCGATGGGCATCTTCCTGTCGCTCATTACGACAAACTGTGCGGTTCTCGGCGTGACGATAAACTGCATCAGCAAGAACTACAATTATGCGGAGAGCATCGTCTATGCGCTCGGCTCTGCGGCGGGATTCCTGCTGAGCATGGTCATCATGTCCGGGGTCAGGAACAAGCTCAAGACGGCGAAGGTACCCAAGAGCTTTGACGGAACGCCCATCCTCTTTGTGGCGGCGGGGCTTCTGAGCTTGGCCTTCCTGGGCTTCAAGGGCTTGATAAAGTAGGCGGAGCCGGACGAAACAAAGGGGTAGCTCGGAACCGCCAGCGGAGCCACGGCGTTGCCAAGGCAAAACTGAAGTTTTTCGAGCTTCCCTAAACAGGGGCGCGTAGTGCGCTGGTAGATGCGCCGCTGTGTCCGATGCGGGCGCGGCGGCACATCGTGCCATACAAGAGTAAGGAGAAACATGAACACAATAGTCATAACGATAATCGTCGCCTTCATCATCGCGTTCATCCTGGGCGTGGCGCTCGGCCTGTTCAAGAAGATTTTCGCGGTGAAGGTTGACCCCAAGATAGAAGAGATTCAGGCGGCCCTCTCCGGCGGCAACTGCGGCGGCTGCGGATTCGCGGGCTGTGCGGCATTTGCGGCGGCGGTGGCCAAGGGAGAAGCTCCGGTCAACGGATGTGTCGCGGGCGGCCCTGACACGGCGGCAAAAATCGCCCGGATAATGGGAGTCGCCGCCGGGGCGGGAGAGAAGAAGGTGAGCTTCCTTGCCTGTGCGGGAACGAACGAATGTGCCAAGAGCAGGGGGGTATACAACGGAGTGCGCACCTGCAAGGCGGCGAACCTCGCCGTCGGCGGAACCAAGCTCTGCGCGTTCGGCTGCGTGGGATTCGGCGACTGCGTGGAAGCCTGTCCCTTTGACGCGCTCAAGATGGGCGCGGACGGTCTGCCCCATGTCATCCGCGACAAGTGCACCGGCTGCGGCAAGTGCGTCAAGGAGTGCCCCAAGCACCTCTTCTCGCTTGTCCCGGCGGATTTGAAAGGCTCCGTTGCCGCCTGTTCCAACCACAGCGACAACAAGCCGCAGATAAAGAAGGACTGCTCGGTGGGCTGCTTCAAGTGCGGCCTGTGCGCCAAGAAGTGCCCCGAGGGCTGCATAGACATAAGCAGCGGCATACCCCAGGTGGACTACAGCAAGTGCACGGCCTGCGGCGAGTGCGTCAAGGCCTGTCCCGACAAAGTGCTGAGCCTGTTCCAGTCGGCATAGAGGGGGCGGCGGCATATCAGGCACGCGGCACTATACGGGCGGCAACAGGCGGACGGCGTTTTTATATTCGCTGGCAATACTGTCAGAAAAACAGTTTGATAATAGCGAGGCAGTTTCAAAGGAGTCCATTGCGATGAAGTTGCGGGGGGGGGCTTCTTGAACCTGTCTCATTAAAGAATCATCCGCACAAGCGGAATAGAGGAGTAAAAAAGCATGCGTATCAAACCAATCTACAGTCGCAGTTTTGAAAAGTACGGTAAGGTCCTTACCGGCTATGATGTAACGGACCTTCTTAAAAAACTGGACGACACGACCAAAAAGCCGGACAATGCCGTCATTTACGAGCCCGGCGATGCCGGACTGGAATCCCTGCCGATAGCCAAGGAATTCAGCGACAATGCGTACGGCGGAATGCCGATTCAGGTCGGTTACTGCAACGGCAACAACACGAAGCTGAACTGCCTTGAATGGCACCGTGGTTCCGAGCTTAACATACCTGCCAATGATATCGTCCTGCTTCTTGCACCGCTTCAGAGCGTCAAAAAGGGAAAGCTTGACACCAATGCCGTAGAGGCTTTCTACGTCCCGAAGGGAACAGTCGTCCAGGTGTACGAGACAACCCTCCACTATGCACCCTGTACTGCTGTCAAGAACGGCGAGGTCTCCAAGGAAGGTTTCCGCGTTGTCATCGTCCTTCCGAAGGACACGAACACGGAAAAGCCTGCCGTGACCGAAAAGAATCTGGAGGACAAGCTTCTCTGGGCACGCAACAAGTGGCTCATTGCGCATCCGGATTCAAGCGAAGCGAAGGCTGGTGCCTTTGTCGGCCTCACCGGTGCAAACATCGATATTGCGAAGAGCAAGTAAATGGCACTCCCTAAAAACTTGCCTCTGGCGGTTTTTAGAGAGTGCTGTCTGAATGAGATGCCAGAAAGGGAGGGCAAGGGGCGTACGCCTCTCCGCTCTCCCTGTCACGGAAGATGCCATCAATGGCAACTGCCACTGCCTCACATCCGTAACTGCAAAACTTGACAGATATAAATACCTCAGTATATACTTAATCTTAGGAGGAATCCACAATGATGTATACAAAGGTATTTACCAGTGGCAATAGCCAGGCTGTCCGCATTCCCAAAGAGTTTTCCGTATCGGAAGGCGAAATGTGCATTCAAAGAGTTGGAAGTACAATTATACTTTTCCCAAAGGAAAATCCATGGGAAGCATTCGACAGAAGTTTTTCTGAATTTTCGGATGACTTTATGGCGGATGGAAGAAAGCAACCAGAAATGCAAGTTCGGTCAGGTCTCTGATGTATTTGCTGGATTCTAATATCTGCATCTTCCTGATTAGAAATAAATCTCCCCTTTTGCGAGAAAGAATAAAAATGCATTCTCCATCGCTAATGCATTTGTCAGTGCTTACGGTTGCGGAATTGGAGTATGGAGCAGCAAAAAGTCAAAACCCGGTAAAAGAGCATCAGGCTGTATTGGATTTTGTCTCTCCATTCACGATTATAAATTTCAATCCAAATGACGCTGAGAATTTTGGATTGATTAGAGCTTATCTTGAAAAGAAAGGAACTCCAATCGGCCCGTATGATATGGAAATTGCGGCACAAGCAATGACAAATGATTTGATTGTAGTTACAAACAATGTTGGGGAATTTGAAAGAGTGCCTTGGATAAAAGTAGAGGATTGGACAAAAGAATAATTGTTACGGAAGCTGATCCCTGTGGCCTTGCACCGCTTGAAAATTTAAGCGATAGCCAGAAGTAAAACTGTCCGCCTAGCCGGGCTGCTTGTTCGCGGCGGCATGAATAAGAAAAACAGGCGACTTTGATTTTCTTTTATCCCTCATTAGCTTGTGAAGAAATCCGTGGCTGAAACAACCTCACGCCGGTTGTCGTCTATGCGGATGACCTTGCGAGCGTGGCCAGGGTGGTGGCGGCAGCGGGTGCCTACAGCGGCTTCTCGCTGGAAAAGAAAATTAAACGGGCGACAACGGGGTGTTTTTGCCCTTGACCGCCCGTTAAATGTCAAATATAATATGAATAGAGATTAAATGGGCGACAACGCTGCATTATCGACCGAATCCGCCCGATAAAGCTTGTTTTGGGTATGATGAGAATGATTGGAAGGGAAAAAGAGATAAAAGAACTGGAAAAACTGTATAGTTCCAATAAAGCGGAACTTGTGGCTGTATATGGAAGGCGCAGGGTAGGAAAAACATATCTGGTTGACGAGGTGCTTCAGGATAGGATAACGTTCAGACACGCAGGACTGTCTCCGGTAGAGGAAGAGGCCAAAGGTCTTTTGGAAGCACAACTGAATCACTTTTATAATTCCTTAAAGCTTTATGGAATGGAAGCTGAGGAGAAACCTGGGAATTGGCTCGATGCATTTTTCCTGCTGGAAAAACTGCTGCAAAGGATCGATGGCGGAACCAGGCAGGTTGTTTTTTTAGATGAGTTGCCTTGGCTTGACACGCCCAGGTCAGGATTTATCCAGGCATTTGAAGGGTTCTGGAACACATGGGGCTGCCACAGGAAGAACCTTATGGTTGTTATCTGCGGAAGTGCCAATTCATGGATGGAAAATGAGTTGATAAACAACCATGGCGGATTGTACGGGAGAGTGACCCATGAAATAAAGCTGTCTCCGTTTACTCTGTCGGAATGCGAAGCATATTATAAGAGTAAAGATGTTCCGTTTTCGCGATATGATATCGTCCAGAGTTATATGGTGTTTGGCGGAATTCCGTATTATATGGAATACATGGATGCAGAACTGAGCTTTGCACAAAATGTAGACAATGTGTTTTTTTCGGAAGATGCAAAGTTAAAGCTGGAATATGACAGGCTCTTTGAATCTGTATTCAAGAGGCCGGAGTCTACAAAAACTATCGTTGAACTCTTATATACAAGAAACATGGGGTATACAAGAAAAAATATCGCTGAAATGTTACATGTTTCGGATGGAGGACATTTGACGAAAGACCTTAATGCCCTCATTGCCAGTGATTTTGTAGCAAGGTACGTACCGTTTGGCTTTTCCAAGAAGGAAGAGCACTATAAGCTGACCGATTCGTTCTGCCTGTTCTATCTGCATTTTGTAAGAAATCAGACTGAGAAAAACAAGCGGTTTTGGCAGCAAAATACAGCACAGCCACAAGTAATAGCATGGAGGGGCTATGCTTTTGAAAATGTCTGCTTTGCCCACATTGACCAGATTAAAGATGCACTGGGGATAAGGGATGTGATTTCCTCGGAATCAGCCTGGACGAAGAAGGCGGATGATGAGGATGGTATGCAGATTGATATGCTTATCTCGAGAAAAGATAACGTGATTAATATGTGCGAGATAAAGTTTTACGCTGATGATTTTGCGGTGAGCAAGGAATACTATCGTACCATTCAAAGGAGAATAGAGGCGCTGCTTGCAATGATTCCCCGGAAAATGTCCGTATACAGCACGCTGATAACAACATACGGACTTGAGAAAAACGAATACAGCGGGGCATTTGTTAAAGTAATCACTTTCGACGATTTGTTTAGATGAGCCAGTATAAAAGTGACTGACTTTTGCAACTGGCTCGACTGACTTTTGTACTGGCTCAGATGACATCCTTGCACTTCGCCTAGCTTGTGAAGAAGTCCGTGGCTGAAACAACGTCTATAATCATCCCGCTGTATGAGATTTTGTCGCGCTGCCGGAATGTCACTATGACGGGCTTCACGTTCGGGAATTTCCGGCAGGTTTCGACCAGCCCCTTCACTTCCCGCTCCCGGTTCTCGTTCGTAAGCTCATAGCATACCTGCACCGCGTTTTCCGGGACGGCTCCGCTCCCATACAGGAAGTCGCACTCAAAGGCTGCTTCCGAGTAATACCAGATGTTCTTTGTGCGCCGCCTCAGTTCGAGGAACACGGCATTTTCCAGCATCCGCCCGAGGTCAGGATTGGAGGAAAGCGTCACGCAGCGGGTCATGCCCGTGTCTATGCAGTAAACTTTCTTTGGGTTCACCGCCTGTGACTTTGCGGAATAACTGAACTTTGGCATATAGAAGAAGAGGTAGCTCTGCTCCAGAAAAGACAGGTACTCAAGCACCGTGACGGATGTTTTCAAGCCAAGATGGGCGGAAAGTTTACCGCCCGTGATAAGGTTGCCGCAGTTTGAGGCAAGGTACAGGGACAGAACTTTCAAAGTCCGTATGTCGCGTATGGAGTGCCGTACCGCTATGTCCCGTGTGATTATATCGTCAAAAAGCCGCTGCAGAATCTCCGGGTTCCCGTCCTTGATGAATTCCGGAAAGCCTCCAGTCCTGAGGTAGTCGGAAAAACTCTCGTCGGAGATTTCGCATTTTCTGAGCAGGCAGAATTCCCTGTAGGAAAAGGGGAACATCTCACAATCGACATGCCTTCCGGTAAGATGTGTTCCAAGCTCCCAGCTTAGCAGGGAGGCATTGGAGCCTGTGATTACAAGCAGAAAGCCTTCCTCAAGCTTGCGGTGAACAAAGAGTTCACAGTCTTTCACGGACTGAATCTCGTCAAAGCACAGGCAGTTGCATCCGGTCTCGTTTACGTAGCGGGCTATCGCCTCGTTCAGTATCGCAAAATCTTTTGTTTCAAACTCATACAGGGATGTGTCCTCAAAGTTCAGGTAAAACACATTCTTTTCAAGAAACAGCATCTGGACAACCGTGCTTTTCCCACAGCGGCGCACACCTGTCACAATGCGGGCAAAGGCTGGCAACGGGCTTATGGCATTTTGGTTCACATTGCGGCCAACGCTTTTTCTGCTGTGCGAGAGGTATAAATCCTTCTGATTCTTACATGCTGAGAGCAGGGTTTCAACTGTAATCATGCTTCTGTTATAGTATAAAGTAGCACTTTATACAAGTGTTAAGTGGTGCTTTATACAGGTGTTAAATGACACTTAACACAAGCGTTAAGTGTTAATTTATATATGTATTAACTGCTACTTTGCAGTTGGTTCGGTCTCATCATCGTCCTGTATTCTTCAACCAGAGCCGCCACTGACCAGCGGGCGTTGGCAGGGCTTGTGCTGGGGAGGCAGGCTGCCTTAAGGGCAAACTGCTTCTCGTAGCGGGAGGCGCAGAGCCTCTGCCACAGGGCGAACGCGGTCTTTCCCGTGCAGAAAACACGGCGGATTTCCGACTGGCTGAACAGGGGCATAAAGTCGTTGGGAACGGCATTCTTTATGCTTGCGTCATCGGCTCCATGGATTTTGCAGCTGGACAGCACGTCCCACAGGGCAAGATGGTGGCGCAGGAGAAAGGCCTTCCTTTCTTTGATGGCGGCTTCGCGGTCGTTTGCGTTGTTGGGCCGGGTAAGGGGCACTCCCAAGACAGCAGGCAGCACCCCCCAGAAGCGGGTCTGGGGATGCATGTAGAAAAAGCCCGCTTCACGGCTGGCGGGAGAGGGCATGGTGCCCAGAATCAGTGTCTGACTGTCCGCCGCCCATACTGGTTCAATCTGGTGCAGGACGAGGGAGCGTGAGTTTTGTTCGTCAAACGGTTCAGCCTGTGTCATTTTCCCCTTCCCATTTTTGTTTTACAGGATAAAAGCTATGTTGTCAATGAAATTCTGCCGCTCTCCACGCACGCTTCCTCGGCCATCTCCCTCAGTTCTCCCTTGAGCCGGTGCCTCATCTTCCGGCGGTCGTCCCTGGCTTCATGCCGCCAGTAGTGCCGCATCCTGCAGCCCTGGTAGTGCCATAGCTCGCACTTGCGCTTGTAGTCCAGCCAGTTGGATATCCGCTTGCACTCCGACTCAGCCTCGCTGTCGGGGATGACGCGGCAGTTCCAGAAGAGCCTTTCTTTTGTCTCCCGCAGGTAGGAGCGGGGAATGTCCGGGTGCCAGCAGATGACGGGCCTTCCGTGCCTGTCAAATTCCTTGAGCCGTGCGCTGAAGTATTTTTTTGCGGCGGAGGACAGCTTCTTGTAATCATATCCGTCCAAGTCCAGAAGCTCCAGTCTGCCCTTCTGGTAGATTTTGTCCTTGAAGAACGCTGCCTCAATCTTTTCTTCCCTGTCCAGCCAGCACATCCTGTACATCCGAAGTTCGACCGCGTTGTATATCGTTCGGTATGATTTGAGGTTGCACAGGCGGAAGGGCTTTCCGGAGAATACAAGGCAGCTCGTGGCCGCGTCTACGGCTTCGGAAAGCCCCACGTCCTTGTTGCGGAGGGATTGGATTAAGGCAAGGCGAACCTTGTAGCCCGCGAGTATTCTGGGAATCTCCACGTATTCCTGTGGATTCCTTGCCCTCTTCTCAAGCTCCCATTCCCTGCGTTCGAGGGTAAGGAGCTTCTTGTGGTATGCCAGCCGCAGCTTGCTTCGTGTGGGTTTCATGCCCACAGTGTACGCCCCGGCTGCCAGGCTGTCACTAAACTTGTGGTTTAAGGAGAGGGAAGGCAGTGATGTCGTAGAAAAACAAAATTTGCAGTATGGCATTCTCTGAGCTTCCCTTAAGGAAAAAAACACGCATTTAAACCTATGGTTTAATGACAAGCCAGGTATTTTGTGCTATGCTTTTCCTACAACAGACAAGACAAAAGCCGGTCGCTGCTGCCAGGAACGGGCGGCCGCTGTGGTTCATGGATCTATGGAGGCATAGCGATATGAGCCGCATCACCAATCTTTTATGGCCTGTCGTCGATATGAAGGCGACGGGTAAAAAAATCAAGCAGCTCAGGCTGGCTGGCGGCTATTCCGTCCGCGACATGCAGGAGCTGTTCGGGTTTGAATATCCCCAGGCGGTGTACGCGTGGGAGTGTGGCCGGTCTCTGCCGACCGTGGACAACCTGCTGGTGCTGTCGGATTTTTTCGGTGTGGCGGTCGATGAGATTGTCATCCGTAAATATCCGGGTGCAAGGGAGGTTCTGTCGGCATGAAAAACAATTTCAAATGGCATAAGGAGCAGCTGGGCGACAAATGGTTCAGCGTGTGCGACCACGAGCATGTCCCGATGATCGAGCACACGAAGGACGGCAAGTACAAGCTTCGGAACGCCAACGGCAAGGCTATCCTTCACGAGGACTATTCCGATGCCGTCAAGCTTGCGCTCGAAGTATACGAGAAGTTTCGCAAGATGAACCGCAGCTTCCAGCCGTAGAAAAATCACCAACCCTGATGCAGAGCGTTTGCCCCTTGGGCAGCTATCAGACCCTCGACACGAATCAGGCCGTCCAAATGGGCGGCCTGTCATATTTATATCTGAGTAGTGTTTCCTTAGAACTTGGCCTTGCGGAGGCGGACTTTCTCCACGTCCTCGCTGAACAGCTCGCGCAGGTCGTTGAGACCCAGTGCCATGAGTGCCATGCGGTCTATGCCGATTCCCCATGCCAGGACGGGCACGTGCACACCCATCGCCTCGGTGACTTCGGGACGGAAAATGCCGGAGCCTCCCAGTTCGAACCAGCCCAGCTTGGGGTGCTTGATGTGCACCTCTATGGAAGGCTCGGTGAAGGGGAAGTAGCCCGGCACGTACTTGACCTCGCTCGCCCCGGCGATTTCCACCGCGAACATCCTCAGGATGCCCAGCAACGTCCGCAGGTTCACGTCCTCTCCCAAGACGATTCCTTCGGTCTGGTAAAAATCGCTCAGGTGAGTTGCATCAACTTTGTCATAGCGGAAGCAACGGGCGATTCCGAAGTACTTGCCGGGAATTTTTGCCTTGTGCAGCTGGTGGGCAGAAAGCACCGTTCCCTGGCTTCTCATAATAAGGCGGCGGGTGAATTCCGTGTCAAACTTATAGTTCCATCCTCGGCTTCCTGTCGCCCCTCCGTTCTCATGGGCGGCTCGGACTGCGGAAAGATAAGGTTCTTCTATAGACTTGGCATGTGTTGGGGTCTTGATGCGGTACACGTCATGGATGTCACGGGCAGCGTGGAACTGCGGCATGAAGAGCGCGTCACCGTTCCAGAACTCGGTCTCCACGAGGGGGCCGTCGAATTCCTCGAAGCCCAGCGAGCACATCTTGTCCTTGACGGACTCAAGGAAGTCAACGTATGGATTGGTGCGGCCAGGGATGATTCTTGCGGGGGGGACGGAAATATTGTACGCACGGAAAGTTCCCTTCTTCCATTCACCAGAGGAGAGCATACTTCCTGTAAGTTCTCCGATTTCCTCACCTGTGACACCCGCGGCTTTGAGGGCGGCGGTGACTGCTGCGGCATCGGGGAGCAGGCGGTAAGTCACTGTCTCCCGCTCAATGGTTTTGAATGCAGTGTCACTGACTCCACGCTTTTTGGTCATCGTCGATATGTCGGCCTTCTCCGCATCGCTCAGGCTGGCTGCATCCAGCGCAGACTCAAGGCCTCCCGCTGTGGATTTTTCCGCCTTGTCTATGAGAGCCTTTGCACGTGAAATCCTGTCGGGAATGGCCGCTCCCGTGTACTCCGCTTTCTTGTCGCTTGTCATTCGGAGAACGCCTTCTTTGCTGAGGGGGCCGAATGCAGAACCAATGTCTTTGTTTTCAAGGCCTAGCGCAGAGGCAATTTCCGGCAGGGATTTGGAACCTCCATCTTTTAAGAGGGTGATTATCCGCTCTTCTATGCTTCCATTTTTTGCGATTGCTTTTCCATAATCAGTTAGCTCGTAGTATGTATGGGCTTCACGCCCGGTCTCCTTTAAGAGACCTTTTCCTGACAGCCAGCTGAATGCCTGGTTGCAGTGTCCTTCCTTATAGGAAAGCTCATTCTGTAGTTTTGCACCGGTCAGTTCATCGTTTGCGGTATAGTTCAGCAGCAGCTTGGTCTCAAGCGGATGCAGGTTCTTTATAATCGTCTTAAGCTCTTCGTCTGTCAATTTAAATTCCATCCCAAAAAGAGTATGTCTCGTATTAGCAGATTCAAGGGCTTTAATCAATCCAATAAGCTTGCTATAATAAAGGGCCATGAACATTGACCTTACCAGAATCCCCGCGTTCGGCGTGGCGGGGAACTTCACCGGACATTTGGAGCAGGCTGGAGAGGCTGTAGACTTTCTGAACGTGAAGGTTGCGGAGCCTACAGCCCCCAAAGCTCTCTTTCCTACATATATCCCTGTTTCGGACGGACAGGGGGTGTCAAAAATCAGCAAGCTTGTACCTACATTCCTTAAAATATTCCCCTTCGACTCAAGTAAGATTGTCTTTCCTAAAGGCGAGGAAAAGTTGCAAATTGAGCCGGAATGTGCGGTCGTCTTTGACGTGGAGTGGAATGTCGGACAGGTGGCTTCGCTTAGGCCGGTCTGTTTTGGGGCATCCAATGACTGTTCAATAAGAAAGGCTGGAGCCAGGAAAATAAGCGAGAAAAAGAATTGGGGAGCTAGCAGCAAGGGCTTTTCTGACCGGCAGATTGAGCTGACATCCTTCAGGGCGGGTTGTGAGCTTGACGGATACAGGATAGCAAGTTTTCTCGTGAGGGACGGAAAAGCGTTGGAATACGGAGAGGACTCCCCTGTTTCAGGATACAGTTATATCTGGGAAAAACTTGAACGCTGGCTTATTGACAGGTTGAATTTCCAGAAAGACGAGGGGCCGGCGGAGGACGTTGGCTCATACCTTGCGGCGGCGGAACGCCCCGCCCGCATCCTCATTTCCATAGGGGCAACCCGCTACACTGAGTTTGGTGAGAAGAACTTCCTGAGAAAAGGTGATCAAGCCGTTGTAATTCTTTATCCTGAGTCGGCCTATACACATGAGCAGATTGTGCGTAAGCTTGAGGAGCAGAAGCAGGATAATATAGAAGAAAGAGACATCTGTATTCTCCGCCAGATTGTAGACTGTTAGTGACGGATTGTCTTTAGGGAAACGCCGATTACATAGGAGACATTGCTCAGTGTTTCCTTAGGGGCGGTCCTTATTCCATTGAGAGGTCGCTTCCGAAGTACTTTTCTGAGATGCGACTTATCTCGCTGTTTGAAAGCATAAGAGTCAACGCCTGGTTAACCTCAGTAACCAGCCTTTCGCTGTTATCCGTCTTTCGTATGACGGCAGCGACATTGGATGACTCCGGGTAAAGGGCTGTTATCTTTATCTGTGTGTCAGGATGGCTTTTCATATAATCGTAGAAACTGGCTTCGGCGTTGAGTGTCGCATCAACCTTGCCTTGGATTACTAGCAGTATGGCATCCTCAAATGTATCTATTGTCCTGACCTTTGCACCGAATGATTCTGCAAGTTTTGCATAGTTACTTGATTTTGAATTCGCGGTTATACGGCCGTTGAGATCTTTAAAGCTTGTTATGTCGTTCTCTGACTGGTGGGTTATGATTGCTGTGTGAAGGTATGCGTATGGGATGCTGAAAGAATAATCTTTCATTCTGTCAGCGGTGACTTCTATTCCGTTGAACGCTATGTCGAACATGCCGGAATCAACACCGGCGAGTATTCCATCCCATTCGCTTTCTACGAATCTTGCCTTTACACCAAGTTTTTTTGCGACTTTCTGGGCAATTTCAACGTCAAAGCCTGTAAGCTTGCCCTTGTCATCATGGTAAGCCCAGGGAGACCGGTTTCCCTCCGTGGCTATGATGATTTCCCCCTTGGCCTTTATATGGGTGAGTGAATCCCCTGTTTGGCCAGTTACTGAACCTGCTTTCCTACTACAGGCAGAAAGAGAAATGCCAAGAGCAAATGCAATGAGCGTCGTTATGAGAACCAGTCTTTTTTCCCCATTGGGGCGTTCCCCGCATAGGCTCTTGTGATGCATTTCCTTTCTGTCTCCTTCTGTGTATTCTACAGTCGGGAGGCTATCTCGTCGATGAACTCCCAGCTGTTGACAATCTTCTTGGCGGCGGGTTCGGCGAGGCGGGCAAGGTCGCCAGTCATGATGCCGTCCTCTATCGTGCCGAGCGTTGCCTTCTCAAGCTTATGGGCGAAGTCCGCCAGCTCCGGGGTGCCGTCCAGCTCCGCCCTCTTGGAAAGCGCTCCTGTCCAGGCGAAAATCAACGCGACAGGGTTGGTGCTTGTCTTTTCTCCCTTGAGGTAGCGGTAGTAGTGCTTCTGCACGGTGCCGTGGCTCGCCTCATACTCGAACTGACCGCTGGGGCTGACGAGAACGCTGGTCATCATGGCAAGGCTTCCGCAGGCGGATGCTATCATGTCGCTCATCACGTCACCGTCATAGTTCTTGCATGCCCACAGGAAGCCTCCGTCCGTCTTCATCACTCGGGCAACCGCGTCGTCAATCAGCGTGTAGAAGTATTCCAGCCCCGCAGCGTCGAACTTGTCCTTGAACTCCGCGTCAAAGACCTGCTGCATTATCTCCTTGAAGCGGCCGTCATAGGTTTTGCTTATCGTGTCCTTCGCCCCGAACCAGACGCTTATCTTCTGGTCGAGGGCGTAGTTGAAGCAGCAGCGGGCAAAGCTCTCTATTGAAGAGTCCAGGTTGTGGATGCCCTGAATGATTCCCGGGCCTTTCATCTCCTGTATGGTCTTGCGTATTTCCTTACCGTCCGCTCCGGTGAAGACCAGCTCCGCCTTGCCCGCGCAGGGGGTGCGGATCTCGCAGTTCTTGTACACGTCGCCGTAGGCGTGGCGGCCCAGCACGATGGGCTTGACCCAGCTTTTGACGTTGCAGTGGATGTTGCTGGTGAAGATGGGTGCGCGGAACACGGTGCCGTCCAGTTCGCCGCGGAGGATGCCGTTGGGGCTGGGGGTCAGGTGGGTCAGCTTGTACTCCTCCATGCGGG
>JAFTEK010000210.1 GCA_017453705.1 Treponema sp. | reverse complement strand
CGGAGTTAACACAGAATAATCCGCATTCGGATTATTCAGTGTTTCCCTAGACCTGCTCGGAAACTACGTTTCCCCTCAGATAACGAGTCCTAAATCGCTAAAACAGCACGATTTTGGACTCGCATTTCAATGCAACCTGTTTGGAAAACTGAAGTTTCCGAACAGCTCTACCAAAAGCTCAAGACAAGGTTACAACGCTCTCCCCCTCTACAAGACGACCAGAAACCTTTATGGACGTTGGGGAAAAGTTATCCGGATACTCAATATTGGAAAGAAGCTGTGCTACAAGCTGCCTGCCTATCTCCGGGCTGTTCTGCTCCCATGTCGCCAGCCGGGGAGTTATAATCTTGGACAAAAAGATGCCGTCATACCCCGCAATACTTATGTCCCTGCCCGGCATCATGCCGTTCTTAGCCAGCGCATCTATTCCGCCCAGAGCGGAGAAATCGTCCGGGTAGATGATACAGGTCGGGCGGTCATCCAGCTTAAGCAAATCCAAGGTGGCCAGCCTCGTTGTCTCCGGCAGGTGATAGGTCGCACCAATGACATAACCTTTTGGGATTTCCACGCCGTGTTTCTTGAGCATGGAGCGGAACACCGAGAGCCTGGTTCGCGTCACGTCCGTTCCTTCTCCATGCACAAAGGCTATCTTCCTGTGTCCCCGCCCAAGAATGAATTCCATGAGAGAGCGGAAGCCGTCGCTATTGTCACTCATAACCGAAGGATGGGTGTCCTTGAGATTCCTATCCAAGGTACATACAGGTATACCGCTTTCCAAAAGTTCCTTGATGTCAGCCCTACGGTAAGAAGAGTTTACTATTATAATTCCGTCACAGCCCCTGAACTTGGCCTGAGCCAAATAGCTGCGTTTACCCTGATTGCTAAGGAACGTGATATCATAGCCAGCCCTGTTTGCGCTTTCGTTTATGGAATCAAAAATCTTTGCAAAATACTGGTGCTGCAAACCAGAGCCAGTTATGTCCTCAAAAATCACACCAATATCATAAGAGCGGTTTGTACGCAATGCAATAGCGGCCGCATTGGGATGGTAGCCCAGCTCCATTGCCTTTTTGTTAATCGCGTCTATGGTCTTCTGGCTTATCTCAGGACTGTTATTCAAGGCCTTGCTCACCGTCGAAAAGGAAACGTCGCAGGCACGGGCAATGTCCTTTAATGTGACAGGCATAAAAACACCCCTCCATGACTTTATACTTACACTATAAAGCCTAGAGGGGATTTTTGCAAATGAATTCTTAAATTTTACGCAAACGTTTTCGTAAGTTTACTAGGCTAAACAGCTGTCCAGATTCCGTGCAATCGCCTTCCTGTCCAGATTCTGGCCAATTACACAGAGCTTTATCATCCGATCGCCAACTTCCTCGTCCCATTCGTCCTTAATCTTAGGGTTCTGCCTGAGTATCTCATCACGCTCAGCCTTGGGACTGGCAGCTATCCACTGACCGGAGTAACCGGCCTGAATCTGCCTTCCACTAGTCTCAAAGACCCAGGCCATCTCCGGCTCATCGGCAAACCACATAAGCCCCTTACAGCGGATTATGTTCTTGGGCCAGCTGTCGCAGAACTCGTCAAGCTTCTGCCTGTCAAACGGCTTCCTGCGGTAGTATATCATAGTGCCTATTCCGTACTCATCTTCGCTCTCGCCCTCGTGCCTATGCTCGTGGTGATGGTGGTGGTCGTGCCCCTTATGCTCGTCAGCATCATCATCGTGGTGATGATGCTCATGCCCGTCATGGTGGTGCTCATGGTCATCGTCATCGTCATCATCGTGATGATGCCCCTCCTCATGGTGTCCGTGCTCCTCGTGGTCATCGTCATCTCCGCCCTCGTCTTCCTCAAGCTTCTTGCACCAGCCCGCGCTGGAGTAGACGGACTCGAAGTCGAAGCTGCCTGTCGCAAGGATGTCGCCCACATCGGCGTTGCCCTTGACGGTCTCTATAATCTTCACACCGGGATGAATCGCATTGATGACCGCCCTGACCTTCTTGAACTGGTCCTCCGTGACCAAATCCTTCTTGTTTATCACCAAGGTAGAACAGAACTCAATCTGCTGCACGAGCAGGGACTCTATGTCCTCCTCATCCTTATCCTTGAGCAGGGCATCCCCCGACGCGAACTCATCGACCAGCCTCTTGGCATCCACGACGCCTACAACGTTGTCAAGCTTGCCGTTCTGAATTGTCTCCAGCTCCTGGGCAATCGGCATAGGCTCGCAGACCCCGCTCGCCTCTATCAGTATGTAGTCGTACTTGCCGCCCTTTATAAGGTTCTCTATGTTCTGTG
>JAFTEK010000025.1 GCA_017453705.1 Treponema sp. | reverse complement strand
CGCCATGCACACCCGGCACCTGGCGTATCTGCTTGAGGGTCACGGAATCGAAGCCCGTCCCGTACCAGCGCAAAGTCATTTCCATAAACCAGCCTGTCCTTTTTCCAGCGATAAAAAAGGCCGCCCCAAGGATGCCTTAAGGCGGCCTGTTAATTTAAGTTATTTCTGACCCTTGTAAATCTTGTTCGTCAGGTCAACGACCTTGTCTACGTTCAGGTTCTTGCAGGAAGCGACGTACTCGTCCCAGTCCTTGTTGATGTCCTTCTTGCCTACGATGAAGTTGAGCGTCCAGGCGTTGATGTTGTCAATCAGCGGGACTGCCCAGAGGGTGAGCTGCTCCCTCTGATCCTCGGTCGGCTTGGCCTTGGGGTCAACCTTTGCGACGGTCTTGTACTTGCCGTAGCGGGCGTACAGATCCTGCACCTCCGGGGTAAAGTTGTCCGTGGACTCGGCGGTGGAGTGTCCGTAGAAGTAGTTTCCTCCCGCATAGCCCCACTTAAGGCGGATGTCAGTGTCATCCTCGGCGCCGGAAATTCCGAGGCCTCCGCACTTGAATCCGGGCAGCAGCTGCTTCATCTGCTTGCCGTCAACGTCAACATAGTGCCAGGTCTCGCCTTCAGGCCCCCACTTGACGAGGGAGTAAGCGTCCTTGGAGTAGAAAAGCCAGTCAACAAATCTCATCATCTTGATGAAGCCCGCCTCGCCGAGCTTTTCCTGTGCGTTGCGGGAAATCATGACGCCGCACTCCAGGCGGGAAGTCTCCGCGAGGTTCTTGTTTGTTCCGCTGGGATATGCCGTGACGTAGGCAGAGTAGTTGCCCTTGCCCAGTATCTTCTCAATGCCCGCGAGGTCGGTGGACATCTGCGCCCTGTTGGTGGACATGATGATTGTCTTGCCGTTGTAGAACTTGTTGTGCGCGACCTCATCGGACTGGGTGAATGACTCAGGGTCGAGCAGCCCGTCCTTGACAAAGCTGTTTGCGACAGTGATGAGCTTCTTGAAGTCATCGCTTATGGAAGATGAGTAGAACTCCCCCTTGTTCCAGTCGTACTTGATTCCGCCGTTGCTGCCTTCGATTGCCCAGCCGGAAAGGACGTTGTAAGAGGCTCCCATCAGCTTGAGCAGGTTGCCGCCGGAGCCTTTGCCGGACTCGCCGCACCAGAGGTCTGACCACACGTAGTCGCTGGCCTTGCACATGCCCTTGGAGACCATGTAGTTCTTCACGTCAATGAGGACATCGTGCAGCTTTTCCCATGTCCAGTCCTTCTCCAGCTCGCGGATGTCATATCCTGCCGCTGTGAAGATGTCATCACGAACCATAATCGTGTAGTCCTGGAGGGCTGCCTGGTGCATTCCCGGCAGACGGTAGAACTTGCCGTCACTCTGCCTTATCGTGTCCAAATCCGGCCCCATGTCGTACTTGTCCGCGAAGGCCGTGAAGTTGGGCATATACTGGGTGTAGTCGGAAACTGCTACGACTCCGCCTCCCGCCACGTACTGGTCTTCGGAATAGATTTTGGGGATGATGTAGGTGGCCGCGCCTGAGTTGATGGCCAGGTTGACCTTCTGGTTGTAGTCGTTGCTGTCGTAGGAAACCACGTCCAGGTGGACGTTAGTAAGCTCTTCAATCTTCTTGAAGATACCCTCGGTCTTCCACGTGTCCACCATCGGGTACCAGGACGCATCGCTGAATGAGATGCTGTAAGTCACCGGTGTGTCCGAATGGAAAAGCGTGTCCACCCCATATTGGTAATCGGCGGCCTCGGCAGCCTTTCCCGCATCTTTGCCCTTGGCAGACCCGGTTTTTTCACCGCCACAACTGGCAAAACCGACGAGCATTGCGGCACAAGCAGCAATTCCCGCCGCAAACATCTTTGTTTTCTTCATATTGTATCCTCCGTATGAATTAATTAAGGATTAAAAATTAAGAATTAAGAATGACCATCCAACTTAAAGCCAATTAAGAATTAAGAATTCTGCATTCTTAATTCTTAGTTCGTCATTATTCCTTGACTCCGCCTAGCATCATTCCCTGTACATAATACTTCTGGATGAAGGGATATATGCAGATGATTGGCAGTGCCATAAGCACCATTGAGCATGACTTGATGTTGGCCGCTATCTGCATCTTCTCCGCGTTCACCTCGCCGGGATCCGCGCTGGTGGAAGCTCCGTTGATTATCGTGCGCAGGTAGTAGGCGACCGGCCACATCTCCTTCTTGTCCAAGTACAGGAAGGCATTGTACCAGTTGTTCCAGTAGTTGACCGCGTTGAACAGCAGCATCGTCGCGATGATAGGCATGGAAAGGGGCAGCACCACGTGGACAAAGTTCCCTATGGGCGAAAGCCCGTCTATCTGCCCCGCCTCCTCCAGGTCTTTTGGCACGTTCTTGAAGAAGCTCTTCATCAAGATGATGTAATATGTGCTGAGCAGGCTGGGGATGATAAAGCCTGAGATCTTGTTTATAAGGTGCAGCCTCTGCATCAGGATGTAGTTAGGGATAAGTCCGCCGCCGAAGTACATCGTGAAGATGATGAACTTCATCACCCCCTTGCTGCCCCAGAGCTTTTCCTTGGAAAGGGGGTATGCCAGCATACAGCTGAAGAACATTGAGGCCGCGGTTCCCAGCACCGTGTAAATCAGCGTGTTCTTGTAGCTCATAAGGAACTCGCCTTTCTTGAGCACTGATATGTAAGTCGTCGTGCTGAACTGCACGGGGATTATGCCCACCTGACCCTGCATTATCGCTTCTTCTGACGAGAAGGACTGGGCCACCAGGTACAGGAAGGGGTAGAGCGTCGCCGCGCACACAAGCAGCATTATGATTCCGTTTATTCCGCTGAAAATCTTGTATCCGGCTGATTCCCTTATGCGCATAGCATGGGGTACGATATTCTTTGCCATAATTTTCTCCTTACCAAAGGCTCGCGCCGCTGACTTTCTTGGACACCTTGTTGGCTATTGTCAGTAGCAGCAGGTTCAGAAGCCCCTCGAACAGGCCGACCGCCGTGGCATAGCTGTAGTTGCCCGATCCGAGACCCATACGGAACACGAAGGTGGAGATTATGTCTGCTTTTTCGTAGGTCATGGGATTGTATAGGAGGAAGACTTTCTCGAAGGCCGCTCCCGATCCGACCAGTCCTCCGAAGTCCAGTATAAGCAGTGTCGCGATGGTCGGCAGGATGCAGGGAATTGTCACGTGCAGGACACGCTGGAAGTGGTTTGCGCCGTCCACCTCCGCCGCCTCGTAAAGGGAAGGGTCTATGCCCGATATGGCCGCCAGGTAGAGGATTGTTCCCCAGCCCAAATTCTGCCAGATGCCGGAGATGACGAAAATAGGCGTGAACCACTCAGGGCTTGAGATGAACGAGATAGGCTCCATCCCGAACAAGCTCAGGAAGTGGTTTATAGGGCCGTTCATGGACACAAGCTCGCGTATCATTCCGGTGACGATAATCATGGAGATGAAGTGGGGCAGGTAGGAGACCGTCTGCACGAATTTCTTGACGTTGTAGAGCCTTATCTCGTTGAGCAGGAGGGCGAAAATCAGCGTGAGCGGGAATCTGAAAAGCAGGTATGTTATGTTGAGCACCAGCGTGTTGCGGAATGCCCGCCAGAAGGTCAGGTCGCCGACGAATTGCTTGAAGTATTTAAGCCCGCTCCACTCGTCCCCGAAGATGCTGTGACCGGCACGGTAGCGGCGGAAGGCTATTATGTTGCCCGCCATAGGAACATAACGGAAAACCAGGTAGTAGATGACTGGAATCAGCATCATCGCATAATACTGCCAGTTGCGCCTCAGATATTCTGAGACCGTTTTCTTTTTTACCATACAGACCCCACTTTCTTTAATCTCTTGGAACTCGCATACTAGTATTCAAGCCTCATATTTTTCATTCTAGCACGGTTTTGCCCATTGTCAAGGGAAATTTTCACTCTTGCATACTAGTCAACACAAGTCCTTGGCTCTTTCCTTTGACATATCCGCCGTTCTGGTGTAGAATGTTTCCTAAAGTAGAAACAAGGGCTTTTGGAAACCTCGAAAAACTTCACTTTTTAGGGGGTGCCCTTTAGCAGCCCGGCAAGGATTTGAAAATGGCAACAACGACTGATAACAACATCCCCTACAAGATTTTCCTTTCTGAGGACGAACTGCCGCGCCGGTGGTACAACGTCCGGGCGGACATGAAGAACAAGCCCGCCCCCCTCCTGAACCCTCAGACCCACCAGCCCTGCACGGCCGAGGAGCTGGAGCATGTGTTCTGCTCGGAGCTGGTCAAGCAGGAGCTTAACACGACCGCCCCCTACATAGACATACCGCAGGAGATACTGGACTTCTACAAGATGTACAGGCCTTCCCCCCTTGTACGCGCCTACTGCCTGGAAAAGAAGCTGGGAACTCCCGCCAAAATCTACTATAAATTCGAGGGGCAGAACACCTCCGGCAGCCACAAGCTCAACTCAGCCATAGCGCAGGCATATTACGCCAAGAAGCAGGGGCTTAAGGGCGTGACCACCGAGACCGGGGCTGGCCAGTGGGGAACCGCCGTGTCCATGGCCTGTGCCTACCTGGGGCTGGACTGCATCGTCTACCAGGTGCGATGCTCATACGAGCAGAAGCCCCAGCGCCGCGAGGTCATCCGCACCTACGGCGGACGCGCCATTCCTTCCCCCAGCATGGAGACTGAGGTTGGCCGCAGGATGAACGAAGAGTTCCCCGGCTGCACTGGCTCCCTTGGATGCGCCATAAGCGAGGCCGTCGAGACGGCGACCAAGACCCCTGGCTACCGCTATGTGCTGGGGAGCGTGCTTAGCCAGGTTCTCCTGCACCAGACGGTCATAGGCCTTGAGTCCAAGGCGGCACTGGACAAATACGGAATCAAGCCCGACGTGATAATAGGCTGCGCGGGCGGCGGAAGCAACCTGGGAGGGCTTGTCTCTCCGTTCATGGGCGAGAAGCTGCGTGGCGAGGCGGACTACCAGATAATCGCGGTGGAGCCTGCCAGCTGCCCCAGCTTGACACGCGGCGTGTACGCATACGACTACTGCGACACAGGCAAGGTCTGCCCCCTCCAGAAGATGTACACGCTGGGAAGCCAGTTCATGCCCAGCCCCAGCCACGCTGGAGGCCTGCGCTACCACGGCATGAGCAGCATCCTAAGCCAGCTTTACCACGACGGCTACATGGAAGCCCGCAGCGTGGAGCAGACATCCGTGTTCGAGGCGGCCGAGCTCTTCTGCCGTGTGGAAGGAACCCTTCCCGCCCCGGAGAGCAGCCATGCCATCAAGGTCGCCATTGACGAGGCTCTCAAGTGCAAGGAGACAGGCCAGGCCAAGACAATCCTGTTCGGGCTGACGGGAACGGGATACTTTGACATGACCAGCTACCAGAAGTTCAACGAAGGGACGATGAGCGACTACATTCCCACGGACGAGGACATCAAGAGGGCGACCGACCTGATTCCGAGGTTCCCTGGCAACGAGTGGTAGAAGGGTAAAAAGCACGGCAGCTGTTTTGCAGGCAGGTGCGTGGCATTGTGGAGCCGTGGACTTTTGCACTGGCTCCGTTACCTTTGTCCAGCCCCTTTTGTTCTCTAGGTATGAAAGCAAATACTTGTGTAAGGCTGGGTGCCCTGTGCGCGGCTCTTGTTTTTATGCCTCTCTCCTGTGCCACGAACAGGGGAGTCGATGACGGCGGCTCCGGGCAGGCTGCGGACGTGGCAGACAATATGAAGGGGCCGTTGGGTAGGTCTAAGACCGACGGGCCGGAATATACTTCCAACACTCTGATTATAAGCCTTAATGACGGCTACAACGAGGATGATGTGTACGCCCTTGCCGGAAAGTACGATATGGAAGTCCTGTACATATACGAGAACTTTAATATGTGTGCGACCAAGTTGCCGCGGGATTACACCGACGCGGAGTTCAAGACCCTGATTCGCAAGCTCAAGGCTGACCCCATTGTGAACGATGCGTCCCGTGATGTGATAATGCACTTGTACTAGGGAAACACTGAATAATCCGAATGCGGATTATTCAGTGTTAACTCCGAAATTCGCAAAGTTTCTTCCAAGGGGCAAGCCCCATAAAAACTGATTTCCATGCCCCGCAGTGTACAACTACAAAATGTTCTAATGTAAAGGAGTTGTTTGTTCTAATATACAACTACAAAATGTTCTAATGTAACGCACCTGTTTATTCTAATGTACAACTACAAAATGTTCCAATGTAACGGACTTGTTTTGCTCCCAATGTAAAGCACTTGTTTCGTTCCAATGTAAAGGACTTGTTTCGTTCCAATGTAAAGCACTTGTTTTGCAAAAATCGCTTCCGTGGTGTGTTTTCTCTGACCCTTGACAATGCGAAAAAGGGAGGTTAGAATTCTACCATAATATAGGGAAGCTCGAAAAATTGCGCTTTGCGCGTTTTTTCTGAGGTAACTCTGAAAATGCTATAGTCAGGCTTGGGAATTCGTATCCTTGAGTATTCGGAGCGAAAGGAAGGGCCGTCCATCCTTTTCTTTTTTTTTAACGGCAGGGGTCGCGAAAGGGGGAGCTACGCCCGGAGGGGTGAAGGCTATGCGGTGCAAGGAGGTGAGGATACTTTGAACGTGGAAATAAGGCCATACGATGACGGACATATTGCTGTCGGCTTTCCCAATGGGTTTGACATACGGCTTTTGAACGCCGTCCGCACCGTTCCGGGGCGTGTGTGGAATGGCAGGGAAAAGCTCTGGCTTCTTCCTGCCGGAAAGCAGGCTGGTGAAATCCTCATGTTGAACCTGTATCAGACCGGCCTGTTCAGCATGGACGAAGATTCCGCAAACGGCGGAAGTGCGGAGGCGGCCCCATGGGGGCAGGAAATCAGCGCGATGCGCGAGCAATTGGAGGCCAGGCACTACAGCAGGCGGACTGCGGAAAGCTACGGAAGGTGGGTGGCGGCCTTCCTTTCCGAGTACGGAGCGTCTGCGGCAGAGCCCGGACAGTCCCAGATCAACGAGTTCCTTACAAACCTTGCCGTCAGGCGCAAGGTAAGCCCCTCCACGCAGAACCAGGCGCTCGCCGCCCTGCTCTTCTACTTCCGATTTGTCAAGAAGGTGAATCCCGTGGATTTGTCCTCCGTGATTCATGCCAAAAAGAAGCCCCGCATCCCCGTCGTGTTCAGCCGTAGGGAAGCCATGTCGGTGATAGAACATCTGGACGGGAGCAAGAAGCTGGCCGCCCAGCTGCTGTACGGCACGGGAATGCGGCTGAACGAGCTCCTGTCGCTCAGGATACTCGATCTGGACTTTGACAGGAAGGAAATCATCGTCCGCCACGGCAAGGGCGACAAGGACAGGCACGTCATGCTGCCTTTGAGCCTGATTCCCGCGCTCAGGGAACACATGCGGAGCGTCCGCGAACTGCACGAGAAAGACCTGGCGGACGGCTGGGGCAGGGTGGAGCTTCCCGGCGCACTTGCGGCAAAATATCCGTCCGCCGGAAAGGAGTTCAAGTGGCAGTGGCTCTTCCCCCAGAAGAACCGCTGGGTGAACCAAGAGACCGGCGAGCAGGGAAGGTGGCATCTGGACGAGTCGCTCATGCAGCGGGCGGTCAAGCAGGCCGTGCTGGAAGCCGGAATCAACAAGAACGCAAGCTGCCACACCTTCCGCCATTCGTTCGCCACCCACCTGCTGGAGTCCGGCTACGACATCCGCACCGTGCAGGAGCTTTTGGGTCACAGCGACGTAAAGACCACGCAGATTTACACCCACGTCCTGAACCGGGGCGCGGGCGGCGTGATAAGCCCCCTGGACAGGCTGTGAGGGAGACATGTATGCTGGTAATATGCTCGTAGAGCTGCCCTAGCAAGATGCCCTGACAAAATCCCCCGACAGCGAAATTTCTAGCCAGTTTCTGAACAGGTCTAGTTCAGTGAGCCGCTGTGTTTTCAAGAAGAAAATTTTCCAGATTAGATTTTACTTTCTGCCAAATATCAGCCATTCCAGAAAAAAGAGGTCTTAGTTTTTCCCAGTCTAATTCGTAGCCATAGGAATGTCGGAACACATGTCTAAATCCTAAATATTCTTTTAAAGGTTCTGTAAGTTCCTTCTGCAGCACAGCCTTTCTTGATTTTGTTTCTTCAAGCATAGAATAAAAAAGCTCTGAATGCCACATTGTACTTGTTAAGGGGTTCCCATTTGTAGCTCTATGAATCAGCTTGAAAATACTTTCTAAACCATTGTAAAAAGAATGAAGAATGGAGCCGATTGCATTCAAGTCAAAGAAATCAGGTTCAGAGTAATTACACTTTACAAGCAGTAAGGAAGATTTGTCTACAAGAGTATCTATTTTAGAAATCTCCAGATTCAACTTTTCTTTTGTAATATCATCCAATTTTTTTTAGTTCTCCGACTTTTTGAAGCAAGTTAAAGAAATCAATCTGGCAGTCAAAATCTACCAAATCAACAGGCATTTTCAAGGCTTTTTCCAAGTCCGAATGCATACGGAAAAAAAGACGGGGAGGCAGACCTTTTACTCCCAAATCGACATCCGATTTAGAGTGGGCTTTCCCGGTTGCTTGCGAGCCAAAAAGGTAAATCTCGGTACAACCTGCATTTTTGAGAAGGTTTGTTGCTGTTGACAGATTTTTTGCATTCATTGCTAGCATTCTACCATATAACTTGAAAAATTTGAATGCAAATATTTGTAGGGAACCT
>JAFTEK010000209.1 GCA_017453705.1 Treponema sp. | reverse complement strand
GCAGGAGATGAACAGGCGGAGCACGGAGACGCTCATCGACAAGAACAACCAGGCGCAGCTGCTGCTCCCGCGGATTTTCTCGGAGACGCTCGGCTATTCCGCGGTGATAACAGACCCCACATGGCCGAACTACGAGCACTTCTGCGACCTGAGCTTCCTGCAGCCCTATCCCCGCATCCGCGGCTATCAGACCATGGGCAAATATACCGACCTCTGGTTCAAGAACAAGAACAGCGGCAACATCCACGATTCCACGGGTGAGACGCTGGAGCGGAACCTGCTCTTCTTCAGCCTGTTCCGAGAGGCGCCCATCTGCCTGCGGGAGCTCATCTACAAGTCGGGCAGCTACTGGAGCGCAAACCTCGCCTCGCAGGACATAAAGACCGTCCTTGACAGCTACGCGCTGCTCGACTATCTCTGCGAGCTCAGCTCCGTAGAGGACACCGACAACGGCACCTATACGATGATTACGAACAACCTGACGCACGAATCCATGTACCTGCAGGCGCCCGGCTACATCCCCACGGACGAGGTGACGGACAGGGGAAGCTCCCCGTTCAAGGACGACCCCTCCTACGCGACCCAGATGGCAAGCTTCAGGCTGCTCGGAACCTGGCTGGACTACCTTAAGGCAAACGGAGCCTACGACAACACAAAAATCGTCATCGTCGCCGACCACGGGAACAACGGTATGGAAGCATACTTTGAGGACGACGGGAATCTGGACAGCCGCGTCGCGGGCAGCGCCTACAAGGGGCGCGGGCATTACCACCCGCTGCTGATGTTCAAGGACATCGGGGCTGGCGGAGAGCTCCGCATCGACCCGGAATCGTTCATGACGAACGCCGACGCCCCCTCGCTGCTGCTGAAAGGCCTCGTCGCACAGCCCGTGAACCCCTTCACCGGCAAAGCCATCCCCACTGATCCCGCCGCATTGAAGGCTGACGGGGTTGTGATTTCTGCCAGCGATGCCCACCGTCCTTCCGAAAATGGGACTTACCGTTACAGCATAAAAGACAGCGAGTGGTGGCTTGTCCGGAACTCCGTGTTTGATGCCTCCTCGTGGATTCAGATAGAGCCTCCTGATTAATCAGCGTTTCCCTAACTCGGCGCAGGGCGTTTTTTTAGACGGGTGTTAGACCCTTGGCACGAATAAAAAAGCCGCCCCTTCGGACGGCCTTTTTTCACGGAAATTTTTAGTTGAGGACTGCCGATGGATTTATGCTCCGCCCGTTCTTGTAGACCCCGAAGTGCAGGTGCGGGCCTGTGCTCATTCCTGTGCTTCCAACATATCCAAGAACCGTGTAGGTGTTTACAGACTGTCCAACCTTCACTGACGCGGCCTGCTTCATGTGGCCGTATAAGGTCTGGTAGCCGGAGTGGTGGCTTACCATGACGTAATAGCCATAAGTCGCGTTGTATCCCACCGCCGAGACTTTTCCGGCAAGGGCCGCGTAAATCTTTGTTCCCTGCGGGCAGGCCATGTCAGTTCCACCGTGGAAAGTGCGCTTGGAGGCATTGAATGGGTTGGTCCTGTAGCCGTAGTATGACGAATAGTAGAACCAGCCGTGGATAGGCTTTGTGAACAGGTCTCCGTTTATCTCCTGCTTCTGCGCCCAGTTAAGCCTCGCGTCGGGGATGAACACAGATGCTCCTGCCGCGAGCTTGTCATCCTTGGCAATGTTGTTGGCAATCGCACACTTCTGTACGTCCAGGTGGACGGGTGCCCTGCTTGTCGCGTCGTCTTCTTTAAACAGCTTGTCGCAGATGGACTCAAGGGTCTCGTCATCGTCCTTGGTCGTGTAGAGGATTCCTTCCATAGAAGGTATCTTGAGGTACTGGCCGGGCTGTATGAGGCGGCTTGCCTTTATATTGTTGACGCTGATGAGGGTGTCCTGGGAAACGCCGAACCTCTCGGCAATTTTTCCTATCATGTCGCCTTCTTCAATCCTGTAGGTAAAGTAGTATAAATCCCTGTCTTCCTCATTGTCCTGGGTGGCCACGCTTTGTGACTGAGCCGCTACAGGGTCATTCTCCATGAGAATCTTTGGTGTCGTTAATTCTGGCAATCCCGGTGTGTCGAATCCGCCCTGACCCGTCGTATTCTTGTTGTAATATAGGACTCCAAGGGTCGTCGCAACGACAAAACCGGCAGCACTTACAACAAATAACGAACAGAACGCAATAACTTTTAAATGTTCACGCATCTTGTTTCTTTTATTGTAGCACAGGTCCCCGAAATTTGCAATTGCTTTTTCGTCATACATTTGGTACATCGCCTACATCCCCTCTTTTGATAATTTTTTTTTATTTAAACCTAGTAAATATGTTTCAAAAGACTCGCTTCTACATGCCTCTGGCTTGAACCCTCTGGCGCTGGAAAAGATTTCCCTCATCTTCTCAAGCTCTTTTTGCTGGGAGCCGTTCTGGAAAATCTTGACACAGAACGAACCTCCTTCTTTCAGCATTTTTTGTGCGTAGTAGATAGCCATGTCCACCAAAGCGGTTGACCTTGCCGTGTCAACCGTCCTGTTGCCGGTGGTTAGTGGGGCTGCGTCACATACAACGAGGTCGTAGGGGCCTTTTTCTTCCAGCTGCTTTCTCACATCATCCGAGAGCAGGTCTCCTTGTATGAATGTGAGCTTATCGGACTTGACATCCTTGGCCAGAGGGTTAAGATCCACGGACACAACGCTGCCTTCCGATTTCGTGTTGCGCAAAAGCCATGTCGTCCAGCTTCCGGGGGCTGCTCCAAGATCCAGGACTGTGGCGGCACCCTTGAGGAGCCCGAATTTCTTGTCCATCTCCTCCAGCTTGTATACACTGCGAGCCGGATAGCCTTCCTTGAAGGCTTTCTGAGTCCAGAAATCGGGTTTTGCGTAGCTGTTCTGCTTGGACGGCATACTTTATTTTTCGGTCAAAAAGCTCCAAAAATTTAAAGATAAGAAAAGTCTTATTCCAAATCACTTTCCTTTTTACCTTTCTTTGCTATAATTGTTGTATAAAAAGGGAGCAGATATATATGAACAAATGGAGACGTGTTGCCGTCTTTTTTGCATTACTCACGGCCATGTTGCCGCTGGCCTTTGCCCAGTCCAAGGCGGAAGACTCCGCCGCGTCTAAACAGGACTTCACCAGTTACAGGGGGCAGCGCAAGCCTGTCGAAAGCGGTGACTTATATATGGAAAGCTTTGTGTCAGAATACCGTGGTGGAAGTCTGACGATAGATATAGGCTTTAACCAGGGGATAGACCCCAGGTCAATAAAGGGCGAGAACATACAGGTAAATGGAAAGACGGTCAAGGGGCCGCTGAAGGTCTCCTTTAATAAGGAAGGAACCGTGGTCAGGCTTGTCATAGGCGGCCATGTGAGCATTCCGTATTCGTTCAGTATCTGGGGAATCCGCAGCTACAGCGGCAGGGAGATGGAGGAGGATCATATTGAGGACATTGGCAGGAAAGATGCCTTTACCTATCAGGACGGAGACGGCTGGCAGCGAAGGGAAAATTTGCCTAATAGGTAGGTAATTTTTGACCGATTATGGAGTTGGTGTATTGGAATGAAAGCCTTTAGATATATATTTTTTACAATCCTTTTTATGATTCTTCTCTTTCCGGCCTTCTCCCTTTCCTTTGGGAAAATCAAGGGGGATGATTATTGGTATGTGCTTAAGCAGGCGGAGAACGCATTTGCCGCCAACGACTATGGCACTGCCCTTGCCCTTGCCGAGGAAGCCAAGGAGAAGAAGAAGCTCGTC
>JAFTEK010000024.1 GCA_017453705.1 Treponema sp. | reverse complement strand
TTCAGAGCCTTGTCAGTTCCCTCGCCGTTGAAGTCGTCGAACTCGGTCTGCACGTATGTGAAACCGTTGATGCGGCTGATGAGTTGGGCGGCATCCTTTCCAAGTCCGTTCAGGATGACACGGAGCTTGTTCTTGCGCACCTTGTTTGCGTTGGCGGCAATCTTGATTGCTCCCTCAGCTGCGGCGAAAGACTCGTGACCAGCCAGGAATGCAAAGCACTGGGTCTCCTCAGAAAGGAGACGGGCACCGAGGTTTCCGTGTCCAAGGCCGACCTTGCGGTCATCGGCGACAGAGCCGGGAAGGCAGAAAGCCTGCAATCCCTTTCCGATGTTGGCGGCGGCGGCAGAACCGGACTTGTCACCGGTCTTCTCCGCTTCCTTTATGGCGATGGCGGAACCCAGGACATAAGCCCACTTCGCGTCCTCAAAGCAAATCTGCTGGGTGGACTGGCAGATGTCATAGGGGTCGAAACCCCTTTTCTTGCACAGCTCGCGAGCCTCGTTAAGCCCTGCCTCGCCTTCCTTGAATCCATATTCCTTAAGAGCCTTATTCACCTGGGGAATGCGGCCTTCAAAATCTTCAAACAATGCCATAGTAGCTGTTCCTCCAGTTTACTCTTTGCGCGGGTCGATGAGCTTGACCATGCCCTGGTCGGCGGTCACGCGGCCGTAGTGGGTGCGCGCCTTCTCAATCGCCTCTTTAGGCTCAACGCCAGCCTTGAGGCCGTCCATCAGTTTGCCGATGTTGATGCAGTTGTAGCCGATGATCTGTCCGTCCTTGTCAACGGCACAGGTCTCAACGTAGCCCTCAGTCATCTCCAGATAGCGGGGACCTGTCTTGCGGGTGGCGAACATCGTGCCCACCTGTGAGCGCAGGTTCTTGCCAAGGTCTTCCAGAGAGGCTCCGACCTTGAGTCCGCCCTTGGAATAGGCTGACTGGGTGCGGCCGTAGACAATCTGCATGAAAAGCTCGCGCATGGCGGTGTTGATTGCATCGCAGACGAGGTCAGTGTTCAGAGCCTCAAGCAGGGTCTTTCCAATCAAAATCTCGGAGGCCATAGCAGCTGAGTGCGTCATGCCAGAGCATCCGATGGTCTCGACCAAGGCTTCCTCAATGATGCCGTCCTTCACGTTCAGGGTAAGCTTGCAGGCTCCCTGCTGGGGTGCGCACCAGCCGATTCCGTGGGTAAATCCCGAAACATCCTCGACCTTCTTAACCTTGACCCACGCACCCTCTTCCGGGATAGGGGCCGGTCCATGATATGCGCCCTTAGCCAGAGGACACATATGCTCCACTTCTGCAGTGTATGTCATGTAAAACTCCTTACAATCAAAAAGCTTAATGCAACAATGGCTTATTGTCAAGCAATACAAGCGGATAGGAAAATATTTGCAGGCTGGCATACCAGAAAGAGCGTATCATCATGTTTCTTCCATCACCATCGCATCCCGGATTTCTGATGACGTAAACCCCTTTCTTATGAGAGAACGGAAAAGCTTTTCTTTATCAGCGCAAGTCTTTTTGAGACGCAAAAGAGCTCTGCAACACAGCTGCCCCTCATCATTCTCACTGAAAAACTCATTCAGGGCCGACGCAGTGTCATCCCGCCCTATCCCCCTCGCGGCAAGCTCCGCAGCAAGGCGCAACCTGCCTTCCGCATGGTCTATGGCACGGCTTCTAAGCCAGGCTCCAGCAAACCTTCTGTCATCCAAAAAGCCCCTCTCCTCCAGATAATCCAGGGCAGCCTTTATCCCAGCCGCATCATGCCCCTTTTTGGCGAGCTTGCAAGCCAGACCCGCCCTGCACTGCTCCGACCTGGCAAGATATGACATTGCACGAACTTCAGCAGCATAAGCCAAGCCTGCAGAAACTACATCGTTAAACAGACAGTCCCCCAGTTCAAGGGGAGTATCGGACAGACAGGATTCTGCAAGAAGAGAAGGTGAAAGCAAGGACAGGTAGTCCTCACGCAAAAAAAAGGCAGACCCACCATCCGGGGTTAGTTTCCAAACTCCGGGGGCGGTCTGCTCTATCAAGTTTATAAGCAAATCTTTAGCGCTTGCTGAACTGGAAGCGTCTGCGTGCTCCCCTCTGACCATACTTCTTGCGCTCAACCATACGGGAATCGCGGGTCAGGTAGCCGTTAGCCTTGAGAGCAGTGCGGCAGTTGGGATCAACCTGAGTCAGCGCACGGGAAATTCCATGCAGACAGGCAGCAGCCTGACCGTTAAGCCCGCCGCCAGACACATTAATCAGAATATCAAACTTGCTGTCATTCGAGGTGACAAGGAGCGGCTGGTGAACAAGGCGAACTTCCTCATCAGTGGGGAAATACTCCTTTATGTCCTTTCCGTTCACAACAATCTTTCCATTGCCTTCACGCAGAAACACGCGGGCAACAGCGGTTTTTCTTCTTCCGGTTCCAATAGCTATGTTCGTTACCACGTTAAACTCCTTTTACTCAAACTTCCAGAGGCTTGGGATTCTGGGCGACATGAGGATGCTCGCTACCGGCATAAATCTTGATGTAGTTCACGAGCTTGCGTCCAAGGCGGTTGTGGGGCAACATTCCCCAGACAGTCCTCCTAAGAGGCTCAGTAGGCCTGCGGGCAAGCAATGAACCAAATGTCTCGCTCTTAAGTCCACCAACATATCCAGTGTAGTGGCGGTAGAGCATATCCTTCTCCTTCTTACCAGAGACGACTATCTTGTCAGCGTTGATAACTACCACATAGTCACCGCACTCTTCATTAGGGGTGTAGGTGGGCTTGTTCTTTCCACGAACAGTCGCAGCAATCACAGCGGCGACACGTCCCAGGGTTTTTCCAGATGCATCGATGATGTACCAATCGTGCTTTGTCTCTCCGCCCTTGGTAAAGACGGTCTGAAATTTCTTACCTTTCTCGTCCATGTAAATGTACCTTCAAATAAAACTTATGACAACCGAAGCTTATGCATCCCGCCTCGGAATGTCTGCAGGCAATGAGCAGTTGCCTACAAAAATGTACGGGTATATGACTATAGCATTTAAGCTGACATTTAGTCAAGTAGTTATTTGAGCAGACTTCCTAAGAGACCTGCCGCAACCCCGGCCAGGTCTCCAGTCTTGCCAGACGAGGCAGGCTTTGACGCAGAGCCGGACTGTGCTGAAGAGCCTCCGCCCAGAAGCCCCGAAAGAAGACCTCCCATATTACCAGAGACAACCCCGCTCAAAAGGGATGCAACGGCGTTGGAATTCGATGAGCTGGCGTTTGTCTGCTGTCCAAGCACGCTCAATAGCAATGGGGCGGCGGCAGCAAGGATTGACTTGACCTTAGCCTTGTCCACGCCAGATGCCTTTGCAGCGGAATTAGTCGTACTTGTCAAACTGGAACCAAGCAGATGGGAAAGAATCTCACCGTAGCGGCTTCTGTGTATGGATCCTTGATAT
>JAFTEK010000023.1 GCA_017453705.1 Treponema sp. | reverse complement strand
GAGGGAAAATAAGGAGCTAACTACTATGTCAAAATGCAAGATTTGCGGAGCAAGGCTGGCGGAAGGAACCGCCATCTGCCCCACGTGCGGGGCAAACACGACAAGAGGAATAACCGGCGGGACGGCAAGCCCCAGAGCCAGTGCGGGAACGACTACCGCCCCCGCCACGTCCGCCACGGTAACGCGGAGCACCTGCCCACACTGCGGTGCGGAAATCTTCGGCGAGCACCGATTCTGCGACAAGTGCGGGAGGAACCTCAAGGAAGCCCCCGAAGAAAAGCAGACCACACCCGTGGTGCAGGAACGGCACTGCCCCTCCTGCGGAAGCGTCGTGCAGGAAAACGCACGCTTCTGCCCGGACTGCGGGGCAAGATTCGGAGAGAATCCGCAGGAAGCGGAAATCGAGGCACGTGAGCAGCCAGAGGAAAATTCTTCCATACAAAACTCCCCGAACAATTCCCCAATCGTCGTCCCCTCCGACAAAAATGAGCTGAAAAAGTTCCTGATTGAGGCGATAAAGCAGAATAATACTGACGCTGTGAGGGCGGTTCTTGACAGTGGGTATGACGTAAACAAAAAGATTTCCGGGATTACCCCACTCGGATTTGCCTCCATGTTCGACAGCAGCAATGTCGCTGTCCTTCTGATTCAGAGAGGGGCACCGGTAAAGGGAATGTGGGTTGGATGCGGCACGAAAGGCTCTTACAGTCCTCTTATGGTAGCGGCATTAAACAATTCCCTTTCAACAGCCAAAATCCTTCTTGACGCTGGGGCAGATTCTTGCGCGACAACTTCCAATGGCCATACGGCCTTAAAAATAGCGGAGAAAAAGCGTTATATCGAGATGCAGCGTCTGCTGATTCAATATGGAGCAAAGAGCAATTCCGTTCGTTCCGTAATGATGAAAGGCCTGCTTGTTGCAGGTACCTTGGCGGGCGGTCCCGCTATGCTTACCGCGACTTCAGCCATGCTTGATTCAGGAAGCGATTTACGTACGAAAACTGGTAAAAATGGATTATAGGAGCACCGAAAATGAGTGAAAATTCTTTCAAATATTATGCGTTCATCAGCTATAGCCACAAGGACGAGGATGCCGCTGAGGACATACAGAAGAAGCTGAGCTTCTACAGGATGCCGGGCTTGGTGCGCAAGGAGAATCCCCTGCTGCCCAAGCACCTGCGCCCCATATTCCGAGACAAGACCAACCTGAACGCAGGACTGCTTCAGGAAAGCCTTCGCAGTGAGCTGGATGTGTCCAAGTTCCTCATCGTAATATGCTCGCCGAATTCTGCCGACTCCTACTGGGTGAACGAGGAGGTCAAGCACTTCATCGAAATAGGGCGCAAGGAATACATCATCCCGGTCATCGTGGACGGCGAGCCGCAGTCCGTCGACAGTGCGTATGAATGCCTGTGCCCTGCGCTCAAGAGGACGGAAGACGGAGACGAGTTTCTTGGCATCAATGTGATTGAAGATACGTCACGCCACAAAGAGGAGTCGGTGGCAAGGATTGCCGCCAAACTGCTGGGGCTGGACTTTGACACCCTGTGGGACTGGCAGAAGCGGGAACAGAAACGGCGTACCCTGCGCAGGAGGCTGCTTGTTGGAGCTGCCGTCGTCGCAGTCCTTGCCAGCGGACTTGCCTACTGGCATCTCAAGCTGAGGGTGACCAACAAATACTTTGTGAACTACGTTGACAAGTGGGGTATGCCCACGGGAATACACGAGCTGAGCAAGAAGGACATTGCATCCCGAAACTGGCACTACCATTTTGAATACAAGGCGGGGAGACTTCGGTCTGTGACATGCGAGAATTCCCTGCATAAACAGTGGGACACTGATGAGTGGGAATATAGCAACCGGCCTACAAGACAGGAGCTTGAGTATGACCAGAAGGACAGGAATCTCATTTCCATAAACAATTATTATTCGGACGGCAGCCAGGCACGGTACGAGTTCCGCAACAACTACAACCGGGTAAACATTACGAACAACTCTGATGAGTCTGCCGCCGGAATAAACGGAGCGTCTCTTACAGTTCTTGATGAGTCGATATTTTCCAGTGAAAGGACTGTATCCCCGATTACGAGCTACAGCTATGAGCGCGATGAAAAAGGTTTTATAACGCGGGAGTACTTCCGACGGCATCATAATGCAGCGGAGGCGGCATGTACTATTGATGGAATTTTAGGCCTGGAATACGAACACAACGCGGACGGAAGCATCCGCAGCATTTCCTATCTTGGGAAGGACGGGGAGAAGAGGCGTAATGGGTACGGTGTTGCCAAGAGGTGCTATGAATATGATGAAGGAGGAGACCTCATCAAGGCATCATACTTTGACATTGACGGGAATCCCGTCTGCAACGAGAGCAAGTGGGCTTCAAAGGAGAGGGTTTGTGATGCAAACGGAAACTCTATAAAAGTTGTATATAAGGATGTCCACGGCAAGGTGACAATGATTAGCAGGGGGCATGCTGTTACAAGCTGTGAATACAATCAAAAAGGATTTAGAACCAAAGAATGCTATTATGACGAGGATGAGAAACTCATTTACGGATATGAATATAAACTTGATGAAAACGGCTGGGTGATTAGTCAGGCTTATATAGGGGATGACGGCAAGCCAAAAATTAGTGACGAAGGCTACGCTATCGTTGAAAACAAATACGACAGTGCTCGGTATTTACTCGAGAAATCGTTTTTTGATGCCGACGGCAAACCTGTCTGCAACAAAGATGGCATTGCACGTACAGTCTGGAATGATATGGGGGGCAGAAAGTCTTGGGAACAGCTGTATTTCGATGATGCAGGAAAGCCTGCTTGTTACCCAGGT
>JAFTEK010000208.1 GCA_017453705.1 Treponema sp. | reverse complement strand
GAATGACGGCGCAGAGGACGGAAGCGTCGCACAGACTTTCGCCAATTTGACAGGCTGCCAGCCCGACAAAGCCCTCTGGTTCGGCGGGCACAGGCCGGTGGAAGGCAAGTATGCCCTGCGTCAGGACGGGCATTATGTGCAGATACATAACCCCAATGAGATGAATGTAGCTTACATATCGCCAGACAGGCCGTTCGACTTGGAAAAAGGCATTTTCTCCGTCGTGAAGCCCTAGGGAACGATGATTAACAAACGCTGGAACGCTTATTATATTGACATGATTATTTGATGTGATTATATAGAAAAAAAAAGTTTTGGGTGGGATTTATGAATGAAACAAAGATAGCATCTCCGTCGAGATTGGCGACTACAATCAGGGCAAACAGCCTGCCGGACAAAAAAGCCTCATTCGTACCGATGAACATCGGCAAATACCAGGCGATAGAACTTCTTGCGGAAGGCGGCCAAGGAAAGGTATATCTGGCATACGACACCGTGCTCGACCCCAAAAAGAAGGACAGGGTAGTCATAAAAGAACTCAAAATCCGAAAGAAAGACGCCCGCGAGAGGTTCAAGCGCGAGGTCAAGATCCTGAGGGAGCTGCGCTACGAGAGGCACGTGGTCAGCACCTACGAATTCCTTAAGGAAGGCTCCTCCGAGTACATCGTGCTGGAATATGTGGACGGCATGTCGCTCTCCAAGCTAATCGAGAAACAGAAGGGGCTGCCGGTATCACTGGCCATGTACATCTTCCTGGACATCTGCAAGGGACTCAGGGCCGCCCACAAGGAGAACATAATCCACAGGGACATCAAGCCTGACAACGTTCTCATCTCCAAGGACGGGGATGTCAAGCTTACAGACTTTGGTATCTCTGGCAGTGAAAAGGATTTTGACGAGGAGGACTCTTCCAGCGCACGGCAGACATTCTCTTCATCCTTTGAGACCCAGGTTGGCACAAAGATGGGAACCCCCAGCTATATGTCCCCTGAGCAGATAGACGATACCAGCAAGGTTGACAAAAAGACCGACATCTATTCGATGGGGGTCATGCTCTACGAGATGATATTCGCGGACAAGCCCTTTGTCGGCTCCAGCGCGAACGAGACGATGGCCAAGGTAAAAGAAGGCAATTACATAAAGCCTTCCGAGAGGGACAAGACGATTCCTGTCTCCGTGAACCATCTGATTGTAAAGATGATGGCAAAGGACAAGGAAAAACGCTACAAGGACATGGATGCGGTCATAAGGGCCGTGAACAAGTATCTTGGACAGTTCAGCCCGAAGACAAGGGGCTACCTCAAGTCCGCGCTCAAAGCTTCCATTGCCAGCAAGAACAGGCTCAACTACTATCACCTCAAGTTCAAGAACGGCAAGACCATAGATCTGTCATCCCTGTCTTCCAAGTACAAGGGGACAATCATAGCAATAGCGGTCGCCTCCGGCCTGGTTCTTGCCGCCGCAGGCTATGTGACCGGCCTTTTCCACGCCACAATCCTAAGCCCCTGGTATGCCGCGATGAAGCTGGAAATCCAAGTTCCGCAAAAGACGGTCTACAGCGGAGGCAGCTATGCGAGCGACCTTCCGGCCACGGCATACATATTTTATGATGCCGAGAACGCACCCGACGTGGACTGGCTAAACAAGGAAAGGCGTTTCTACGAGGACAAGGGAAGCTCCTCGGAAAAGACCCTGAGCTACGTCACCCGCCCCATCTACCTGAAAGAGGGCGACTACCTGGTCAAGATTGCGCTCGGCCCCTATGTCTATTGGAAAAGCGTGACGCTGGAGAAAGGCAAAAAGGAGATACTGGAGTTTGACTCCTTCAAGGGGGAGAGACGAACAAAAATCATACAGCCCCATGCGCTGGACGCAGCCAGCGGAGCTGACATAACAGGGCAGACGAGTTTTGAGATAAAGGACAAGAAGGGCAAATGGATAGCCCTGGCAGACGCAAACGAGGACTTTCTGGCAGGAGAAGATGCCGTTCATGTCAAGGCAACTTGCGATGGCTATGAAAGCAGGGAATTCAGCACAGGTCTTAAAACCCAGTGGTATCAGGACACCCTCATAGTCGAGATTCCTTTGAAGCGGGCAGAAGCGAAAGAGGAGGAAAAGAAATGATACTGCTGATTCTGACAACACAGGAGAAAGTCGGGAAGAGGATCGCAGACCGCCTGCGTTCCAAGTACAATTACATAGTCCAGACATTCACCAACGCCCGCAAATTCTGTGAGGCGGCATACGATGAGGGGCCTGAAAGGATTGACCTCCTGATGGTTGACTACCTTTCTTTTCTTAACGACGAACTGAACCCCTTTGAGCGCATGGTGGAGATGGAGAAGGTGTTTCCCTTCATTTACTACAACACTCCATTCGCAAAAAGCGGACACAGGACTGAATACTGGTACAACAAGATTGTAAGGCACATAAAATCCTATATACCGGATGAGAAAGTGGCATCTTTGATACGCCTGTTTTCCCAGATAGACGATATTGTCAGCGCACCTGACATACAGCCCTACGTGAGGCTTTTGAATGAGCCGCCTGAAATCAGCGATGAAGAGGCGGAGGATGCGGACGAGGAAAAGAAATTGTTCCTGGAAGAATTCAGGCAAAAGCACAACATACACAATTCCCGCTTCCGCGTCCTGGAGTACCTTTACAAAAGGCTGGGCGAGGAAGTCACAGAGGAAACTATATGCAATGACCTGTGGAATGAATATTCCGACCGTAAGACCGGTGTGCTATATTCATATATAAGCGAGCTGCGGAAGGCCTGCAGCACCGAGAAAAGCAGCAGGCTCCTCATCGAGCGAAGCGGCAAACGAAGCTACAGGATGGTCTTGTACAAGAACAGGGATGCCGTCTAGGCTTCCCAGGGATGCTGTCTAGGCTTCCCAGGGATGCCGTCTAGGCTTCCCAGGGATGCTGTCTAGGCTTCCCAGGGATGCTGTCTAGTTAAGCACAGCTCCGGCGGCTCCAAGCACACCAAGGCTTGCAAGCATCATTATAATTCCAGCGAGCAGGACTCCGCCCATGACCGCCAGTATTGTAGGCTTGAATTTCATGTCCAAAAGACTGGCTCCCAGGGTTCCCGTCCAGGCTCCTGTGCCGGGCAGGGGAATGCCCACAAAGAGCAGCAGGGCTATAAAAAGCCCATGACCTGCCTTTGCCTCAAGCTTTTTCCCGGCCTTTGCCCCTTTGGTCAGAAAGAATGTGCATATTCCAGAGATGAACTTCTTGTCCTGCCCCCACTCAAGGAAGCGGCGGGCAAAAAGATAGATTACAGGAACAGGAAGCATATTCCCAACGATGCACAGGGCATAAGCCGCCATGAGCTTAGGCATGTTGTCCGTCGGCATAAGCCCCCAGGCGGCGGCCACAGGAATAGCCCCCCTGAGCTCAATAAGGGGAACCATGGATATCAAGAACACTAGCAAATATTTGGTAATCATTCGGCAAGTATAATGGAGTTGAACCAAAAGGTCAAAGGTATTTGAGCCTGTTCCAAAAGCCTGCTCAAAAGCCGGCAACTATTGAAACGGCCTCATTTCCTTGAAACACCGTTGTCTTTGCTGTATAATCTGGCTATGGCGATTTCCAAGGACGAACAGAAGGTTCTTGCGGCGAGTACCGCAGTGGACACCCTTATAAAGGAAGGAAAGATATTCAGCGGGATGAAGATAGGCCTGGGCACAGGGTCTACGGCCATG
>JAFTEK010000207.1 GCA_017453705.1 Treponema sp. | reverse complement strand
GGAAGCCAAGTCCCACCGGGAAGCTTTGCCCCACAGGGCGGGGAGGCTCCCTCTGGCGGACAGGCTTCTGGCGGGGCGGTGGCAAATGCGGCAAGCTGGAAATGCCCCAAGTGCGGCTCCAACGCGACAGGCAAGTTCTGCCCCGACTGCGGTGCTCCCAAGCCGGCTGAAACAGCAGGTTGGACTTGCGCATGTGGAGCGGTCAACAAGGGCAAGTTCTGCTCTGAGTGCGGCAAACCCAAGCCAGCAGGAGCACCCCTCTACAAGTGCGACAAGTGCGGCTGGGAACCCGCCGACCCACACAAGCCCCCTAAGTTCTGCCCGGAGTGCGGAGACCCGTTTGACACCGGTGACATTGTAGGCTAGCGGTATAAAAAATGCCTTTCAACTCCGTCCAGTTCCTTGTATTCTTCCCGGTGGTCTGCGTATGTTATGCACTTTTGACGGCGAATACAAGGAGCAACAGGCCGGCGCAGTGCTTTCTCCTTGCGGCCAGCCTGTACTTCTATGCCTGCTGGAAAGCGGCATACCTTTTTCTCATCCTCGCCTCGGTGATCATAACATATCTGTCAGGCCTGGGCATGGAGAAGTTCCCCACAAGAAAAAAACTCGTCCTAGTCGGCTCGCTCTTACTCAACCTGTCCATTCTCTTCTTCTTCAAATATTACAACTGGCTTGCGAATACGGCTTCCCTTCCCCTGCTGGACATAGCCCTGCCGGTCGGCATATCCTTCTACACATTCCAGGCCGTGGGCTACTCGATTGATGTCTACCGTGGCACGCTCAAGGCGGAACGTGATTTCATCAACTACGCCCTCTTTGTCACCTTCTTTCCCCAGCTTGTCGCAGGGCCCATTGAGCGGGCAAAGAACCTGCTGCCCCAGTTCAGGGCTAGGGCAAGCTTAGATTACAAACGGATAACAGACGGACTCAAACTCATGGCATGGGGGCTATTCCTCAAGATTGTCATAGCCGACCGAATGGCGGTCTACGTGAATTCCGTATACCGCTATATCGATGATTCGTATGGCACAGCCCTCCTGCTGGCGACGTTCTGCTTTGCCATACAGGTATACGCCGACTTCGCAGGTTACTCCGACATGGCCATAGGTGCGGCACAGGTTCTGGGATTCAACCTGATGAGGAACTTTGACCACCCCTATTTCTCCACCTCAATCCCGGACTTCTGGAGAAGATGGCACATATCCCTGTCGGGCTGGCTGCGCGACTACATCTATATCCCCCTAGGAGGCAACAGGGTCTCCAGATTCCGCCAACAGCTGAACCTTATGGCAACCTTCTTGATAAGCGGTATATGGCACGGGGCCTCATGGCATTTCGTCGCATGGGGTATGCTGCACGGCGTGTATATGGCCGCCAGCCGACTTACCTCTCCCGCACGGAAGAAAATCCGTATGGCTCTCGGACTTGATGGAGAGAATGGAACAAGAGCTTTCTGGAAGCCTGTCCAGGTTCTGACAACATTCGCCCTCGTCTGCGCAGGATGGGTCTTTTTCAGGGCAAGCGGGTTTGGGCAGGCCGTCAAGGTGTTCAAGAAATTCCTTTCAATTCCCTCGGAGCTAGCAATGGCGGAGCAGGCTCTCTACACCGCGAGCGACCCGAACCCTTTCCTATCTATATTGATGATGAACAGAAAAGTCACAGGGGTAGGACTGGACTTCATGCTGGTGAACCTCTTCCTCTGCATTGTCCTGTTCATATCCTCCCTGCTAACGAGGCAACGCGACGGAAGGGAGCTGATTTCATCTTTACCCGCCGTCATACGATGGTTCCTGTATTGGGTTCTTGTGGCGGGAACACTGATATTCAGATCCCTGCTTGAGACAGAGTTCCTGTACTTCCAGTTCTAGAATGATTTGAAGAGGCCTAACATGCAAGCAAGACCTGCCCAAAAACTGATTTCACGCATACTCCTGGCTCTCATGCCCCTGTTTCTGATATGGCTTTTCTTCGCCTTGTGCCCGCCATTGTCCTATGTGGACCAAGATACGGCGGACTCCATCTGGACACGAAACTTTGCTGATACACATCACGAGACCCCATATAACGTAATCATC
Source organism: Treponema sp. (assembly GCA_017453705.1). Taxonomy (GTDB): domain Bacteria; phylum Spirochaetota; class Spirochaetia; order Treponematales; family Treponemataceae; genus Treponema_D. The sequence continues at coordinate 11,117 of JAFTEK010000207.1, read as the reverse complement.
CTGGGGGACTCGCTGGCAAACTGCGCCTACATCCCGAACTTCCTAAACGGAAGCTCGGCAAACCTCTCAGTCATGGGCTCAAGCCCCGTACACGAATACTATATAATAAGGCGTTACCTTAAGAACAACCCGCCGCCCAAAACATGCTACATAAGCTTCTCGGACGGACTGATCCGAAGCCTTGCCAGCCACTTCCCGTCAATCGGTTCCACAAAAATTTTAAGTCTCCCTGAATCAATGGAAATAAACAAGGAGTGCGGGCGATTCGGCACCAAGTTCAAGGCTGTCCCCGACTGCCCTATCTGGGAATTCTACCTCTTCTCTCCCCGGATATACCAGCTGTCCGTCATAAGGGGGCTGTTTTCCAACAGGAAAGAAAGCAACAAGCACAGAATCCGTCATTCGGACATTCACGCAGGGGCATACATGCAGCCAGTCTCCGTGGCTTTCGGAACAACAGATGTCACACAGGATGCCTTCTCTATTGCCCCCCTGAATGATAACTATTACAGGAAAATAATAGAGCTATGTCTTTCTTATGGCATCCAAGTCAAGATTGTCAAGCTCCCATCCCATCCTTCCCTGATTTTTACGGAGAACTATAAGAGAGATTTCGCTGAATATTACAGCAATCTCAAGGCGGATTACCCAGGTATAACCGTAGACTGGTTTGAATACGGACTGGCGGATGACTGCTTTGTTGACAACATGGGGCACATGAACCTGAAGGGCGGATGCATGTTCTGCAAAATGCTCGCCCGTTACTACCCGGAGGACTTCGCCCAGTCCGTTCCCATGCAGGAGGATATGCTGGCGGGGCTGGAGGAATACCGGCAGATGGGATTTGACCCATCCCAGGCAGAGCCTGACGGTACGCTGCAAGACATATTTGTGCCTATTTCAAAGAACCTGCGGCAATAGCACACTTGCCAAGGCTTTTGTGGCTGCGGCTTTTGTGGCTGCCCATTCAACAATTGACAGCAGGCAGCATTTAGGAATACAATTTGCTTCGAGGTAAGATCATGGACAAGGATTTTGAAGTATTAGACAAGGTTGTAGGCCGTGTGCCGGACTTTCCCAAGCACGGAGTGCTCTTTTATGACATCACGGGTATCTTGCGTCATCCTGATGCATTCAAGTATTGCATAGACCGCATGGTTGAAATCTACAAGGACAAGCAGATAGACGCTGTGGCGGGCATTGAGTCGCGGGGATTTATCTTTGCCGCCCCATTCGCCGAGAGGGTCGGAGTGCCCCTCATCCTGATACGCAAGGCCGGCAAGCTGCCGGGCAAGACCTACAACTGCAAGTACAGCCTGGAGTACGCCCAGGCGGAGATAGAAGTCCACGTCACGGACATCCAGAAGGGGCAGAAGATTCTGCTGGTGGACGACCTGATTGCCACCGGCGGAACCCTTTGCGCCGCCAACAACCTGATTCAGCAGGGCGGGGCGACCGTCACCGACGTATTCGGCGTTATCGGACTGCCTTTCCTGGGCTATGAGAAAGTCCTCGACCCCATAAAGGCAACGACCCTGATAAACTACAACTCGGAGTCCAAATAGCCGCCAGATTCCTCCGTGGGGCTGGCTACCATCAAGTCAGCACCCGCAGTGCCATCAGGCTCATCATCCGTTCCCAAAGCAGAAGCGGCCAGGTCATGGTTAATCTTGTAGCGGGCGGCCTTCTCCTTTGTCGTTCCCGGCAGGTCAAGAGACAGGCCTGCCCTCGCCTTTTGTGCCTCCTGCCTACGCAAAAGCTCCTTTGCAGCCAAAAGAATATCGCTCGCCTGATTTGCCCGCACATGCAGGATTCTGGAAATATCAGCTTCTGGAGCGGCACAGAGGGCGGAAAGAGTCCCGTACTCCTTCATCAAGATTTTATCCCTTTCCTTGCCCACATTTGGCAATTTGACAAAAGGTGAAACCACGTTCTCCTTGGTACGCAGCTCCTGGTTGCGGCTGGTGGCAAAGCGGTGCGTCTCATCACGCACCCTCTGGAGCAGGCGGAGGGCATCGCTTCTTTTGGGCAAGCAGACAGGCTTTGACGCATGGGGCCGCCATATCTCCTCGTCACGCTTGGCCAGCCCCGCAATGGGTATGTCCAGTCCGAGAGATGATATGACATCATCAACCGCATTCACCTGTCCTATTCCTCCGTCAATAAGTATCAGGTCGGGCAGGGGCTTGTTCTCGTTGACCAGCCTGGTATATCGGCGGCTGGTCGCTTCCTTCATGGAAGCGAAGTCATCTATGATTCCGTCCGTCGTCTTGAGCCGGAACTCGCGGTAATTCTTCTTGTCGGGGTTGCCGTTGTAAAAACTGATAAGGGATGCAACCGGGAACTTGCCACCGATATGCGCTATATCAAATCCTTCGATGCGGACAGGAAGGGTTGGGAGAGAAAGAACCTTCTGCAGTTCCTCCATCGCAGGGAAATCCCCCCTCTCCCTCATGCGGCGGATTATGTCTTCCTTTGCATTCTGCCTGGCCATCTCAAGTGCGGCTTGATGGAGCTTCTCCCCTTCCATGCCGCTTCTGACAAGGGAAATGTCAGCTTGGATTCCGTAGCTTTCTGAAATCCACTGCCTTATTATCTCCATCCCGTCACCGGTCATCACGTAGATATGGGGGGGTATGCTTTCCTTCTCAGTGTAATATGCCCCCATGAACTCCGGCAAAAGCTCCGTATCCTCGTTCAGGCTGACAGTCCTGTAGTTGTCCCTGCCCAGAAGCTTCCCCGCGCGTATCTTAAGGACCGTAAAGCTCACCAGCTCCCCTTCCCGCCATGAAGCCAGATAGTCACGGTCATCCCCGTCAAAGCCCTCCACTATATTCTGGTTGCGCAGGACTGAGAGTGCCTTAATCCCGTCGCGTATCCGCGCGGCCTTCTCAAAGTCCATGCGGGCGGCAGCTTCCTTCATCTGGGCTTCAAGCCTCTCCGTTCCACCGGCTTTGGAAGAGCCTTCCACAAGTGAGATTATCTCTGATATGAACTCCCCATACCTTGACTCGTCAACGTCCTTGCAGCAGGGGGCAAGGCAGCGGCCTATGTGATAATAAAGGCAGGGCGAAGCCTTCTCCCTGAATGTCTTGCAGTGACGCAGGGGGTATATCTCATAGATGGTGTCAACAAATGTATCCAGCGCGCCTGCGTCAGGAAAAGGGCCGAAGTACATGGAGCCGTCCTGCACAATATGGCGGGTCTTGAACAAGCGGGGGTATTCCTCCTTTGTAACCCGCAGGACGGGATAGGACTTGCCGTCCTTCAGGTTGATATTGTAGCGGGGGGTATACTTCTTTATCAAGTTGTTCTCAAGAAGGAACGCCTCGTACTCATTGTTCGTCGTGATATACTCGATGGAGCTTGCATGGGAGACGAGCATCCTCGTCTTTATGTCCTTGTTGGAGTTGAAATAGGACGTAAGCCTGTTCTTGAGGTTCTTGGCCTTGCCGACGTATATCACAGTACCGCCGGTGTTCTTCCACAAGTAGACCCCGCTCAGATCGGGAGCCTTGAGCGCGGTCTGGTGAAGCATCTCCAGGACTTCATGAGGAGAAAGAGAGTGTCCATCCTGCGGACGGTCATCCGGAGAAGTAGCTTGTTCTCCTTCAGGCCGCTCATTTTCTTCCATCATGCTCCGGTCAGCTTACCAAAAAGTGATTTTGCTTACCAGATAGCGGGAAGCATCCACGGCCTTCTCAAGCAAGTCCTTGAGAACACCAGAGCTGACAAGGACAAATACCAGTCCACCGATAACAAGCAGTCCGAGCAAGGTAAAAAATATTACCCTCTTGAGCGGGAACTTCTTCTGGCGGAAGGGATCGTAAGTGTCCAAGTGGGAGCCTTCCGGCCTGACCGGCAGGCTGGTCAAACTCGCGCCAAGAGGAATGTTTATCTTGACGTTGCCATTGACCGCCCATCCAGATGCGTCCAGTATCGGGGCTATATTCCTCTGCCTCAGCTTGAACCAGGCTATGAACATGGACGGGAAGGATATTGCAAGTATTATACCCAGTATGCCCAACGGAATCCAGAACCCCAGACCAAGGAATGCCTGTAGCAGGCCTCCCACAACCGTCGCGATTCCAGTGAAGGCGACGCTTATGGCAGCCACAGTGCCCACATCGGTCTTCCGGCTGCTGGCGACACTGTTTGCCGCTCCAGCTGCCGCGTCCTTGGGGTTTTCCACCGCACCGGCCATTTTGTCCGATACCTTGCCCTCCGCATTGGCCGCAGACTTGGCGATTTTCTCCTGTATCATGCGGGCAAGCTTTTTGTAAGGGCTCCAGAAGGCCTCACGTATGCTGACGGGATTCTCCACGATTTTGGTGACGGTCGCATCCCAGTCGTTGCCCTTCTGGTCGTAGAAAAGGCCGTTCCTGCCCACAAGTATGTTGTCGTTGTTGCCGGCACTGAGCAGGGCCGCTATCTGCATCTTCTCGCCGGTCTCCTTACGCTCACAGTCGCAGTACATCAGGAAGCACTGGGAGAGAGGAGACATGCTGGCATGTTTGGCGGCATCAGTCACACGGAAGCACAGGCTGCATGAACGTCCGTCGATATACAGGGTACCGCACTGGAACACGGCGGGCTTGTCGGGATTGTAGAAATCCTCGAATGAGACATAATTGCGCAGAAGGCGAACAAAGTCCCTCCTGTACAAAATCATCTTCTTAAGCTCCACTGTCGCAAGAGCTATAGGAGGATGCTTCTCCTCCTCGTCAAGCATCTCACCGATGAGAAGCTCCGCCTCGGATGCCAGAATCTGTGCAACCCTGTCCATGCTGAGGGATGCCGCGGAGTTCTCCGGGCGGGAGGCATACCATGCAAGGTAGGGGGCAAACTTGGCCTTTATCTTTGTCCAGCCCTGCCTGGTGATTGACTGCCCCTTCACCCCATAGACCTTGTTCACGACAAGCTCGGCAAAGTTACGTATCCTGTCCTGCCATGCGGGGTTCACCGTGGAGTCAAGCGGCAGGGGGCTGTCCGCCTTGCAGTCGGCAAGAGGGAGCAACTCCAGCTGCTCAAATGAGAGCTGGCCTGTTCCAACGACAGCTTCCTCCTCCTTCTTGTGCAGGGAGAGGGCGATTCCATCATCATAAGAGGAAAGGGAACAGCGCAGGAAGAACTCATCAACTTTGCTCTCCACAGCCCTGTATGCCTGGGCTGCGGCATCGGTTTCCTCGCCCAAAAAGAAGATGTCCGCCTCCTTGGACTTGGCTTCTTCCCTCCAGCTCTGGATTGCACGCAAGTCGTCAAAGAAGCTCTTGTAGCAAGCCCTGTCGCATCCCATAGCCTTGCTTATGTCTTCCTTTCCGCCAGTGCAAGACACAATGTCCTTTATGACCCCGGCGGCAAATTCGTCCTGCACAGCCTCAGGAGGGAGAATTCCGTCACCATTTATAACATCAGGGGAAAAGAGCTTGTCGCTGCCCTCCACATCGTCCAGCCCGATAGCCGCAGCATCCTGCTTACCAAGGATTTCAAGGACGGAGCGGGCGGAATCCAGAGGCGAGTGCCCGCAGTCAAAAGGCTGCTCACCGAGCGCATCCAGGGGGATTGTGTCACCTTCGGCCATTATGACCTCCGGTTTCTTGAAGTATTTCCTTATGAACTCAACAGCCTCAAGAATTTCAGGCACACGAACCCTGCCATCCCTGTCCGTGTCCAGCAGATCCAAAGTCTCCTGGCCAAATTCCAAGCCCTGTACAGGGCAGGCCAGCGCGACCCACAGCTTGGGATCCAGCTTATTCAAGTTCAATACATCATCTATGGAAGAGACCTGCAGCTGAACCAGGCCTCCAGTCTGAATGAAATTCCAAGTGTGACCACCGTTTTTTAGCTTTTTCGTCTTCATACAGGGAAGTCTATTCCAAATGGGCATGAATGTCAAAGGTTCTGTCAAACACTCGCGGGGCAGTTTCAAAAACCAAGCAATGTGCCGCAACACGCCTGCCCTGCCCCTTTGGAACAGGCTCAAGCCCTTGCCTTGAAACAGGCCTGTTAAACTGCTATACTTGCCTACATGATTACACTCAAATTCGGCGGTACCAGCATGGGTTCCGCCCGCCGTATCCTGGACAGCGCGGATATAATGCTGTCCCGTGCCAAGGACTCCCGCATTTCCGTCGTCGTAAGCGCGGTCGCCGGGGTCTCAAACAAGCTTCAGGCAGCCATTGACTCCTGCATCGCGGGCGGGCAGCCTGCCGAATTCGTTGAGGAAATCAGGGGAACCCACCAGTCAATATGCTCCGAGATAAAGGGCTGCCTGCCTGAGTTCAATCTGGAGGCGGTAAAATCTTCCATAGATAAGCGGCTCGGCAAGCTCGAAAGCCTGCTTTCCGCCCTGGTGACACTGGGCGAGTGCTCCGCCAGCGCACACTGCCGCATAATGGGCATGGGCGAGCAGATGAGCAGCCCCATAGTAGAAGAAGTCCTCAGGGCAAAAGGGCAGAACGTCATCCTGCTCGACTCACGCAAGTTTATCTACACGACAGGCGACCAGAAGGAAGGCGACCCCGACTACATCCGCTCTGCGGACGCATTCTCCGCATACCGCGACAACGCGAGCGGCTCCGCCCGCATCCTGCTCTTTCCCGGCTTCATCTGCACGTGGACGGGCGGAACAGGCAGCTCCGACCAGCCGGGACTGCTCGGCCGCAACGGAAGCGACTTTTCAGCGGCGATAATCGGCAGCTGCCTTGGAGCCAGCAAGGTGGAGTTCTGGACAGACGTGGAGGGAATCTATACCGCTGACCCCAGAATCGTCAAGGACGCGGTTCTCGTCAAGGACATGAGCTACGAGGAGGCAATGGAGCTTTCCTTCTTTGGCAGCCGCATCCTGCACCCCAAGACCCTCGCCCCCCTTGCCGCCAAGAACATAGAGGCGTGGAGCCTGGACTCCTTCAACCCCAGTGCACGAGGTACGAGAATCGGCCGCGGCCCCTTCGAGAGCGAGAAAAAGGCCGGCCCCGTCCGTGGAATCAGCTGCCTCAAGGACTGCACGATGATATCCGTCTCAGGCCCCGGAATGAAGGGCAAGAAGGGAATGGCGGGCCGCATTTTCGCCGCAAGCGGGAACGCAGGCATATCCGTCCTGCTGATAACCCAGTCATCATCCGAGTACACGATATCATTCTGTGTCCGCAAGTCCGACGCAGAACGCATACAGGACGTTCTCAAATCGGAGTTCTCTCTGGAAATCGCGACCAAGCTCCTGGACAAAATCACCGTGCACGACAACTGCGCCATCGTCTCCATAGTCGGCGATGCGATGAAGGAAAAGCGGGGTGTCGCGGGAACTTTCTTTGACGCGCTCGCAAGCAAGGACATAAACATTCTGGCAATCGCGCAGGGGTCCAGCGAACGCTCGATTTCCGCCGTAATCAACGCAAGTGACGGCGTTACCGCCGTCCGCATTGCCCACAAGTTCTTCTTTGACACCACCCAGTCCATACAGGTCTTTGCCTTTGGCTGCGGCACGATAGGCGGCACGCTCCTTGACCAGATTGCCGACCAGCAGGAAGCCCTGCGTGAGCAGGGCATAGACATACAGGTGATGGCGATTGCAAAGGCACAGAAGATGCTCTTCAACAGCGACGGCCTGAACCTCAAGAGCTGGAGGGAAGACCTTGCGAACAAGGCGGAGCAGACAGACCTTGAGGACATACTGGACTACGTGCGCAACACCCGCCCGCTCAACCCGGTGTTCGTGGACTGCACGGCCTCTTACAATTTGCCAGAGCGTTACCTGGAGATTTTCAAGGCAGGAATGAGCGTCGCCACCCCCAACAAACGCGCAAACTCTATGGACATGGACTACTACGGCCAGCTGCGCGAGACCGCCAACGCCATGCACGTCCGCTTCCTCTACGAGACCAACGTGGGCGCGGGTCTGCCGATAATCGACACATTGCAGAACCTGTTCAAGTCGGGCGACAGGCTGACGGGCTTCAACGGCATCATGTCAGGCTCCCTCAGCTACATCTTTGGCCGCTTGGACGAGGGCGTGCCGTTCAGCAAGGCGGTGCTGGAAGCCAAGGACAAGAAGTTCACGGAGCCTGACCCCCGCGACGACCTAAAGGGTACGGATGTTGCCCGCAAAGCCCTTATCATAGCACGCGAGGCGGGAATGTCTCTGGAGCTTTCCGACATACAGATGAACTCAATCTTCCCGGAAGGATTCGACATAGAAGGCACGACCGATGAATTTATCGCCCGCCTGCCCCAGCTGGACTCCTACTTCGCGGACAAGATGGCCTCGCTAAAGAAAGAAGGAAAGGTTCTGCGCATGGGGGCTAGCATAAAGGAAGGCAGGGTCTCCGTAGGGATGCTCGAAGTCGGCCCGGACGACCCGCTCTATGCGGTCAAAGGCGGCGAGAACGCCTTCGTCTTCCACACGAACCGCTACAACCCCATACCGCTGACCATACGCGGCTACGGAGCGGGAGCGGGCGTGACCGCCGCCGGGGTATTCGGCGACATCCTGCGCACCGTCTCCTGGAACGTGTCCAGCTTCTAGCGGACAAGAAAGACAGATACAGGGAAGCGAGCCTCTATTTCTTTCGGTATATCGAAAACTTGGTTTAACATCCTAAAGTTTTTTCGGTATATCGAAAAAACTATGTATTTTCCCTTGCTTTTTTCGGTATATCGAAATACACTGGGAACATGAGCATCCTGCGTTCCGACTATTTCAATGCAATCATCCCCTTCATGGACAAACCCGTGGTCAAAGTCATCACTGGCATAAGGCGTTGCGGCAAATCCGTGATGATGGGGCAGATTCAGGAATACCTTGTGAAAAACGCCGTGGAACCGGAGCGTATCCTGTCGCTCAACTTCGAGTCCCTTTCGGACGAGAGGGTAAAGTCTCCTGAGAGCGTAATCTCTGCGGTAAAGTCCTTTTCGGCAGATGCAGGCGGTAAAAGGCTGTATCTTTTTTTTGATGAGATTCAGGAGCTTGAAGGCTGGGAAAAGCTTATAAATTCCTTTCTTGTTGATTTTGACTGCGACATCTACATAACAGGCTCTAACGCCAAGCTGCTTTCCGGCGAGCTTGCGACATATCTCGCCGGGCGTTACGTCGAGATAAAAATGTTCCCTTTCAGCTTTTCCGAAAGCCTTGAGGCACTGCGAATCAATAAGCCTTCTGTCAGCCCCAAAGAGGCATTCGCTCTTTATGTGGGCACGGGCGGCTATCCTTTCCTCTACAATTTTGAATTCACTGAGCCTCAGAAAAAGCAATACCTTGACGACATCTTCAATTCGATAATCCTGAAGGACATCTGCGACCGCTATAAAATCCGCGATGTCTCCCTTTTGAAATCGCTCATCGTGTTTTTCATCTCCAACATCGGTAACACTTTCTCATCCTCAAGCCTGGTGAAGTACCTTAAGAATGAAAGGCGCTCTGTCTCGACGGAGACCGTTTACAACTATCTGGAGTATTGCAAGGAAGCCTGCCTGCTTCATCTTGTGCCACGGCAGAACCTTGAGGGAAAGGAGCTGCTTGCCACGCAGGAAAAGATTTACATCACCGACCACGGAATACGCCAGAGCCTTTTCATGAAAAACCAGAAGGACATAAACCAAGTTCTTGAGAACATCGTTTATATTGAATTGCTCAGGCGGGGCTATTCCGTTTCTGTCGGCAGGGCAAAGGAGCAGGAGATTGATTTTTGCGCACAGAACGAGAAGGGAACCTCATACTATCAGGTCTGCTACCTTCTTGCGGAAGAAAAGACCGTTCAGCGCGAATTCGGTGCCTATGACTCGGTGAAGGACAACTATCCCAAGTATGTGCTCTCGCTTGACGATTTTGATTTCTCTCAGAACGGAATCATCCATAAGAACGTCATGGAATGGCTTCTGGAGAAGTGAGGGGCTGGCGGTGGTGTTACCGCCGCTTGCCTTAGCCGGGCTTACAGGCTTTTCAGCACTTCCTCATAATGGGCATGCTGCTTCTCCAGAAGCTCCATCACGTGGTCTATTACGCGCTGCTGGGGGTCGGCCTCATCCGCGGGGAGCGAGGCCATGAAGTCCTTGCGGAAGCTCTTGCACTCTATGACGGGGCTGGCCGCGTAAATCATCTTGGCGGGGGCAATGAGGTCGTTGAGCATGTCCTCGTCCTGCAGCTCAAGCATTAGGCCGTTTATGCTCACCAGAATCACAATGTCAAAGAGTCGCAGGTAGCTGTCTATCTCGCGAAGCCCCTTCTTGGTCTCCGGGTGTCCGGGTCTGTAGCGGGTTCCGGCGGGGAATACAAGGATGACCTCGCCGCGTTTCTTGCAGTCATCCATCGCATGCATGGCGGCAAGGTTTATCTTCCTGGCCCGCTGCTCCTCGGCTTTTGCGGCCTCTTCATCGGCTGTCTTTTCCTTGTTGGTCAGGCTCCGCGTCGGGTAGATGACGACGCGGGTAAAGCTTTCCGCAAAGCTACGGACAACAGGGCTGTCCTCATTGAGCTTCATACCGGCGATTGCCACGATCCTCTTGGACAAGTCGGCGAGCTTCTCGCTCCCTGAATGTTCCAGCATATAGCAGATGACGGGCAGGTCTGTGTTGGAATAGTGTTCCATGAGAATCAGACCCCTCTTGCCCGCACAAACCTGCTCGTAGAAGTCCTCGAAATTCTTTCTGCCTTCAAGTCTGCTTTCCGGCAGCAGGTTATCTTGCACCAGCTTGTCCATGAACTTCCTGGCCTGGGGGTTGCCCGGCTGGTAAACATTGGTCTCGTCAATAACGGCGGCGGCATGGGACACGGTGGCGAGCTGCTTGAACATGTCCGCATATTTGACTTTGAGGGACAGTTTTTCCATAACAAAAGACTCCTGAGCCAGTTGCAAAGAACCCACGGCAATTGTTTTGCAAGCAACACAATGCCTGGACTTTTGAAACTGCCTATTCTACGAAGGTTGTCCAATAATTATAACACAGTGGCTGGCAAAATTCAACGGTTCGTGCAAGCACAGCCAGGGCAAACGCATTATAGATTCTGCAACGCGTAAAGCAGGCATTTTTCGTTTTTTGCACAAAGTGTCTGCTTGTTGCCTATTGTAAGCTTCTTCTTTTTTGTTTCAACAGGCAAATCTATGCCCTTCAAGAGGTTCATG
>JAFTEK010000022.1 GCA_017453705.1 Treponema sp. | reverse complement strand
TTTCCCGAACCTGCAGCAAGCTGGAGGCAGTACGGAGCAGGGCAACATCGGCCTTATCATGGATGTCTTTATGGAGATGACGGTCGAGCTTGGCCGTACAAAGAAAACCATAAAGGAAATCCTCGGTATGGGCGAGGGAACAATCATCGAGCTTGACAAACTTGCCGGAGAGCCGGTGGACATCTTGGTAAACCATAAGGCTATTGCTAAGGGCGAGGTTGTTGTCATTGATGAAAACTTCGGTGTCCGCGTCACGGAGATACTTCCGGCGATTGAGCACGTAACCAGCCAGATGTAGGTTGAGTGCTGTCCGACTAAGTGGGATTGGTCGGCGGCTGTTTCAATAGGGTGGGGGAACATACGATTTACTCTAAAAAAGTTATGGCAGCTGTATTAGGGGTTGCTACCATGATTTTCTCTTCTCAGGCTATTGGCGCCCAGAACAGCTCCTCAACAGGAGTTGTCTCGGACGCTGAAGCTTTCTCTCCGGAATCAGATTCGACACCGGGCTTTGATGAGAATGACATAGACTTTTCTTCTTGGGGGGAAAGCCTTTCGACTTCTGCTGCCGATGCACGTCCATCATCTCCTTCTGTGGGACTAGGCTCTTATGTCCGTATGCTGCTGGTTCTGGCATTTGTTGTCGCGGCGATTATCCTGATTTTCCGCTTTATCAAGAAGTCCTCGTCTTTTTCCATTGTACAGGATGGGGAGGACAGCTTTTTGCGGCACGTGGCAGGAGTGCAGCTTGGTGCAGGTAAGAGCGTACAGATAGTCACCCTTGTTGACAAGGCTTACTTGTTGGGTGTTTCTGACAGCTCGGTTAATCTAATCGGCGAAGTGGAAGACAAGGAGTTGGTCAATGCGATGAACCTCTGGTCTGACAAGAGGAACAAGACTTCCAAACCTAAGTCTTTCGCCGATGTCCTGGATATGTTCATGCCCAGGGGGCCACGTACAGAAGCTTCTTCTTCTGAAAGCAAAGATGATGGAGGGCTTGCTTCCGAAAGTGCGATGGAACTTGTGGAGAGCCTGCGTAAGAAGTCAAGTATGCTTGAAGGAGGGGAGGGCCTATGAATTCAGCCGTCCGTCGTGTGATCCATAAACTGTCATTCCTTTTTATCGTTGGTTTTTTGTCCGTTTTGCCTGCTGTTTCGCAGTCCAGCACTGCCGCACCCGGAAACTCTGCTTTTCCTGAAGGTTCTACACAAGGGACTACTGAGATGTCCGAGGGTATTACGGGGATAGATTTCCCTAATATAAGCTTTTCCGCATCCGCTCCTCAGGACGGCCATCAGGTAGCCTTCAGCATAGAGCTGCTGCTCCTTTTGTCTATCTTGACCCTGGCTCCAAGCATAATGCTTTTGTGCACCTGCTTCCTGCGCTTTTCGATTGTACTGGACTTCATAAAGAGGGCGCTCTCCCTGCAGCAGGTCCCCCCTACTGCCGTCTTGAACGGAATAGCCTTGTTCATGGCGATTTTCTGTATGAGACCGACTTTCCAGCGCATTTACACGGATGCATTTAAACCTTTGTCCAACAATGAGATGACCCTTACAGAGGCATTCGCTAACGCGGAGAAGCCCATAAAGCTTTGGATGTTCAGCCAGATGGACGAGAATGATGGCGGTCGCCCGGCTTATGAGTCTTATGTCGGAAAGTTTATGAAGATGGCTGGAATGGGGCAGCCTAAGAACCTGGATGAGGTTCCTCTCACTGTCATAATCCCCGCATATATTCTGCATGAACTGACGGTGGCATTTAAGATTGGCATATTGCTTTATATTCCTTTCATTGTAATTGATATGGTTGTGGCCAGCATATTGATGAGTATGGGAATGATGATGCTGCCGCCGGTGCAGATTTCCATGCCGTTCAAGTTGATGCTCTTTGTCCTGGTGGATGGCTGGGGGCTTCTTACGACCCAACT
>JAFTEK010000206.1 GCA_017453705.1 Treponema sp. | reverse complement strand
CTGGCAAAAAGAGGAACAGGAACCCCCAAAAAAGCAACAAAACTATCAATACTGTTTCAATGAAACACTGAAAAACACCCCTCTTATCCCGACAAACGCGGATTTGTATGGCTACGAGGGCGGCGAACTTGGGCGGGGAAAACCGGAGTTTGTCGGGGGAAGGGGGAGGGCAGTTTTTAGCTAAAAATAATTTCACTTCTCCTTTTTCAAATAATCTTTGATAATAATTATTTGCAAAACAAGAGTTATAACAACGGCAGACATACAATAGAGAAAATCTATAACGCTTTTTAAATTGAAATTATTAAGGACTTGGACAAGTAATATAAAGCACAGATAAAAACCAACCAAATCATAAAGGCACCAAATGATGAAAAACACTTTTTTCATAGAAACACTCCTGCTCTAGTCACCATAATAATCATAAATTGAATTAGAAGTGTCATTTATCAACAAGGCATCCATCAATTTTTGATATACTTCTTCTCCGAGCCTTGTAAAGAAAAAACTATCATTTAAAATTAATGCTTTTTGCAATACAGTTTGTTCGCTCTTCGGTATAGTCGACAATTCCTTTTGGATGTCTCCACTCATACAACGAGATGATGCCAAGCCTATAGCCATATCTAAACAATCTCCGATTCTTCCTGCCATTTTCTTAAAGCTATCATTCCTGAAGCCCGTAGTATTATCCATTTTAGTTATGCACCATGCAATACAATATAGCACAGCACCAAGAGCTGAATCTGCAAAGAGATTATCTACATAATCAGCTTTTTTTGAACCATCAATTTCATCAATCACGGATGTTATTGTAATTTTTAAGAGTTTCCAAGTAATATTAGAAACTCCTTGTATAGTCATTACTAAACTGACACCACAAGTTACTCCCGACCCATAGACACCTGTGACTACTTCAATGGAATCGAAAAAGAGACCTGCCAGTTCTTCCTTATTTCTATACCACCAATGGGAGTCAAAAATTTCCCTTCCATCCGGATCCGTATACCTCACCGGGTTGTTGCCCGCATAGTGGTACAAATGACAGTTTGACCGCCCTCTCGCCGCACATTTCCTGACCCCGACTGCTGCCCCATACATACGTCCATTATCAGCAAGACGGCGGCCTATGTCAAGCGTCAGCATGAATGCATTTGCCTTGAAGCGTTGCTGGTGGTTTCAGAGTTGCCTCAAAAAACAGCTATGGACAAGTTAATCCTGCTTGCCCAAATACTTGGCAGAAGGCAAAGTGTCTATATACGTATAGAAAAGTTCCCCTTGTGCAGTCGCGTCAAACGTCGTCCGCACATGCTTGGCACCAATGGAAAAATACCCTTCTGCCGCCATATAGGAATCCATCGACAATCTGATTTTATAGTCAGCATCCGCTATGTCCGACCGGAAAAATCTCAAGCCATACCCGGGGTCATGAAGTTTTTCCTGTTGGGCTATATCCCATAAGATTTCTTCTTTCTGCTGCAAATCATCAAGCTGTATTAAAAAAATCTGCTTATGACCATCCTCCGCCTCTTCCTCATAAAGAAAGCAGGACATATCAAAATCAGTCATCACGGAAAGATTGTATTCACCGAGGAACTTATTCTCACCTGTGTCACCATCCAGCAAGAACATTTTTCGTTCGGCTTTTAAAACCGGTGTTTTTGTAAAGAAGAGGACTTTCCTCCTGTCGGCTGAAATTTGATAATTGCCATAAAACGAACCATCTTGCTGCAGACAAGGCTTCCGCCCCTCTGCACTCTCTATATAGACAAGCAAGTCGTTGTACTTATTCTCATAGGAGATAGAAAAAAATTCATCCTCTGCCAGCTTGAAGTCCTGTTCAGGCTCCTTCGACAGCACTGTGGAGATTTGCCCTGAATTTGACTCAGCGGAAACGGCTTCTTTTTGTGCCTCTTCCAAGGCTTCCAGACTTTTTGCCTGCAAGTCTGCTTTGGGCCGTTTTTCATTTTCTTTTTTGTCCGAGCAGGATATGAAAGCTGTGGCTACAGCAAAGAATACGAGCGGCAGCCAGATTTTGTTGATACGGTTATTCATCATGAAAGAACTCCTATATTACTCAGCGTTTCTCCAGTATTATACCGTACCCGCACAGGAAATGGAATGCTTTTCCTGCCGCCCGGTCATGGGCAGGGGGCGAGGATATACTTCCCCGTTGCATCATGAAAATTTGACTTTCAAGTGAAAAACCGTTATATTGGCGATTTGCCTGCGGGGCATAAGAACTCCCTGTAAGCCTTTTCTTCTGGAAGATTATGCAAATCCTGCTAGATGTGCATAATATCCTAATTAGATTTTCAGTTATACCCTAGTTAGATTAACAAAATAATCTAGCTAGAGTGCAATCCCTAATGCTTGCAATATACAATCCCATATATTGGCAGTATCGTACCCCTTATATTGGCAGTATCGTATCCCATATATTGGCAGTATCGTATCCCATAGATTTGCTATGTTGAATGTCACGGTCAGTTTGTACAGTGGGCCTGTTCGGAACCGCCAGCGCAGCCTCAAGGCAACCCGCTTGTTTTCCTCACTGGTCTTGCATTTTTTCAGGCTAAAGCCTTGCAAAAATGCAGCTCTAGTATAGCGTTGCTGGACAATGCATCGTATGGCACAGGAGCAGGGAAATGTAAAGGAAAGGCTCTTGCTTGACAGGCCGGGGTAGAAAGTGTATATATGATGACGAGCTTTTGGGAACCAAGCTCGTTGACACATTCGTGACATTGGAGGCTGAAATGAATACGCTCATGGAGTTGCTGCAGAACAGGGGACGGTTTATCGGGGAGATTACGGACGGGGTTGACGTAAAGAAGAAAATCCTGCATCTGCTTGCAATAAGCGTAGGCTCGTTCGCCGTCTACGGCTTTATCATGGGAATGACAAACAGCTTTTTGCAGTCCCTGTCCTCTATGGTCAAACTGCCCCTGCTGTATCTGGCCACAACGCTGATTTGCTTTCCGACATTCTTCATATTCTACAGCTTGTTCGGCTCAAAGACCACGTTCTCAAAGAGCATGGCCTATATGCTGACTGCGATATGCGTCATGGGTATAATCCTGCTCGCCTTTGCCCCGGTGACGCTCTTCTTCCTGCTCACGAGCAAGAACTACACTTTTTTCAAGCTTCTGAATGTACTCTTCTTCTCAGTCTCAGGCATAGTGGGAGTGACTTTCTTCTATAAAATGATTGTGTCCGTGGACTTGAAGGAGGCCGCCGCGAATTCCCCCGGCGATGGAAGTGTCATGTCCTCTGGGGCGGACTTTGTTGCAGCGCAGGGAACCCTTCCGGGGGCGACCGATAAATTCCAGGGGAATCGAAATGCCTTGCCGCAGGGAGCTTGGACAGACAAGTTCTATGATATGGGTGGATCCAGGAATCCAAATTACGGGCATGGGGCTAGGAACAGGATTCTCTTCTTCTGGCTGGTTCTGTACGCCTTTGTGGGAACCCAGCTGGCATGGACGCTCAGGCCTTTCTTCGGCGCGCCGGGTATGCCCTTTGAGATTGTGCGTAAGCTGGGCGGGAACTTCTACGTGGACGTATTCAAGTCCCTGACCCACCTGTTCCAATAAGGGCAAGGGCAGGTCAGGCGAGGCAGTTTCAAAAGTCCTGGGCATGGTGTTGCAAGCGGCACGGTGTTGCTTGAAACACATAGCCGTGGAACCTTTGAAACTGGACAAAATTCAGGCGTGTTTGTTGATAAGCTTTGTAGTCACCTTTCCGCTCTCTATTTCCGTGAAGCGGACATAGAGGGAGATTTTGTTCTCCTCGTTCAGGCTTTCCCAGACGGAAGAGGCAAGGCCGTCTATGTCACCCTTTAGGCTGACAGGCTCCGGCTCTCCATCAAAGCTCGGAAGGGGGTCTCCGTTGCCCATGTAGGTGTGGATGAATCTTCCTGTTCCGGGCCGGGGGCTTGCGTAGTCGAATGTGTAGCGAAGGGTGGCCGGCTGTTTGGAGCTTGAGTCTGAAGCCGGGTCGCTTTTAAGGATTGAAAGGCTAAAGCTGTAGCTGCTGCCCGTGAATTTCTGGATTCCAGAGATGCGGGGGGTATAATTGGGGGCATCAGGTTCATAAGTCCTGCTTTCCAGTGACCGGGAAAAGCATGTGCCGTTCCTGAGGCCGTCATATATGGTGTCCGTCTGGTCGCCGTTTGTGACTATCGTAGTTGTTTTGCCCGCTTCCTTAAGCTCCCTGACCGGCCAGTAAATAATCAGGCTGGGGTCTTTTAGCTTGGACGGGTCGAATGCCTGGGTGCGAAGCCCTCCGTCCTCTTCTATGAAGACCCTGTTCCTGCTGTTCTCGCTCCTTCCCATTATGAAGTAAACCGCTATGGCGTACTTTCCGTCCTCTGACTTTCCCAGGACTATTCCGCGTCCCGGATATTCGTTTGCTTTTAGCTTGCTTTCCAGCGTGTCCATATAGAAGCCTCCTGAGCATGGTTCAAAGAGTTCGTGGCAATTGTGCTGCTTGCAACTGACTCTCCTGCGTTTTTGCTTTTGGTCAATACTAGCATAGAATGGAAATTTAGACTATAGTTTTGATATGAAATATGATGAACTGGAGCTTCCTCCGCCAGGTAGCCGCGTAGCCGTGGGAATGTCAGGCGGGGTGGATTCCACTCTTACAGCCCTGTTGCTCAAGGAGAAGGGCTGCTCTGTCACGGGGGTCACTATGTCCATGTGGGCTGACGGAGACCTTGCTGGGCTGGACGAGTCCGCCGCCCTGCGCCATCTGCATGACAGCTGCTACGGGCCTGGAGAAAAGCAGGACATTGACGAGTGCCGTGCCTTCTGCGAGGAGCAGGGAATTCCCTACCACATAGTAGACGTGAGGGAAGCTTACAGGCGGGAGGTGCTTCAATACTTTAAGGATGAGTACCGTGCGGGCAGGACACCAAATCCCTGCATCCGCTGCAATAGGTTTATCAAATTCGGAGCCTTGCTGGCAGGTTTGTCTTCCATAGGGATAGAATACGACTACTTCTGCACAGGCCACTATGCAAGGCTTGTGCGCGGCAGGGAAGTGGTCGCTTCTTCCTATGGACAGGCCGCGTCCGCCGCTGCAGGGGGGCAGGAGCGTCCCGCCCAGATTGCCGTGTCCGGTGACAGCAGCAAGGATCAGGCGTATTTCCTGTACCGCATACCCTCGTCCGTGCTTGAGAAGGTTCGCTTTCCGCTTGGGAATATGACTAAGAAAGATGTGTTTGCGATGGCGGGTGAGAGGGGGCTCAAGGCCGCTTTGCGCGCGGAAAGCCAGGACTTCATTCCGCCGGAGTTCTTTGACGCGCTTTTTGCGGACAAGCCTTCCGTGCCTGGTGATTTCATTGACCTGGACGGTAAAGTCCTTGGGCATCACAGGGGCATAGAGCATTACACCGTGGGGCAGAGGCGGGGGCTCGGCATAAGCGCGAAGGAGCCGCTTTACGTCGCCGCGATAAACAGGGCTGACAACACCGTCGTTTTAGGCAAGGACGGAGACCTCTTTAGCTCAGGCCTTGTCGCTGTGGACATGGTTTGGCCCGCGTCCTATAATCCCTGCTGCACATTCCAGGCTGATGTCAAAATCCGCCTTGCCTCGCCACCTGTCAAGGCTCTTGTGGCTGCCGGTTCTGACGGCAGCTGTACGGTACAGTTTGCCGATAAGCAGAGGGCCGTGGCTCCCGGCCAGTCCGTCGTCTTTTACAGGGATGGGGTCATCGCAGGGGGCGGCATCATAGACAGGGCAGTTCCGTGATTCGCCGGGCAGGATCCTGTTTCAAAAGGGAAGGGGGAGTCAGATGAAGAAGAAAGGTTCCATAGTATACAAGTGCTCGTCCTG
Organism: Treponema sp.; assembly: GCA_017453705.1. Lineage (GTDB taxonomy): Bacteria > Spirochaetota > Spirochaetia > Treponematales > Treponemataceae > Treponema_D. The sequence continues at coordinate 927 of JAFTEK010000206.1, read as the reverse complement.
CGGATACACGCAACCTGCCTGGCTTGGCCGATGCCCCCAGTGCGGGGAGTGGAATTCCATGCAGGAGTGCATCTCGGATCCTATGGCGGCAGGTCAGCGTCTTAGCTCTGACGGAACTGTCGCAAAAGTCAAACCTGTGCCGCTTTCCCGGATAGAGATAGTGGACGAAGGCAGGATTGCGACAGGCGACGCGGAGTTTGACCGGGTGCTGGGCGGAGGGGCTACCAAGAGGAGCGCAATCCTGATAGGGGGTGAGCCGGGAATAGGCAAGTCCACCCTCCTGCTCCAGTGCGCGGCGGCAATACAGAAGGTAAACCCCTCGTTCCGCATCCTCTATGTCTCTGGCGAGGAGTCCGCCTCGCAGATAAAGGGCAGGGCTGTCCGCCTGTCGCTCGATGTGGGCAAGGTGGAGATTCTCCCCACGCTCAGGCTGGAGGACATACTGGACGCTCTGGACTCGCTCAATCCGACGGTCACGATAATAGACTCGATCCAGACGGTCTACTCCGTGCAGGCGGGTATAGTTCCCGGTACCGTCAGCCAGCTCAAGTACTGTTCCAATGAGCTTATCAGCTGGGTCAAAGAGCGGGACTCCGTGCTTTTTATGACAGCCCACGTGACCAAGGACGGCGACATTGCAGGGCCAAAGAGCCTTGAGCACATGGTGGACACGGTGATTTCCTTTGAGCGCAACCACAACGATGACTTGCGCTTTTTGCATGCGCTAAAGAACAGGTTTGGCTCTGTGAATGAGCTGGGAATTTTCAAGATGGACGGTCTGGGGCTAAAGGCCGTTCCAGACCCATCATCGTTGTTCATCACCAAGAGGGAAGGGGGGCTGCCCGCCGGGGTCTCCTGTGTGCCGGTCTTTGAGGGAACCCGCATTTTCATCGTGGAAATTCAGGCTCTGACTGTTCCTGCCAAGGG
>JAFTEK010000205.1 GCA_017453705.1 Treponema sp. | reverse complement strand
TCAAGCTCGGCTTTGAGGACAGCGGCCATGTCGCGCTCGCGTTCCGCGCTCGGCATAACGCCCGCGTCCGCCTGAGCACTGTCGCTCTCACTCCAGATTTTCACATATCGTAAAAAACGCTCCTTCAGGCCCGCCGCATAGGAGGTAGAAAGAACGTCAGCCGTCAGGTTGCATACAGAAAAATTCTCGCTCATGCGGACAGGATAGCGCATTCCTCTGGAAAGGGCAACAAGGCCGGAGTGCCGGCAGCGGCGATTTGACTTTTGGGGTAAAATGCAGTATATTCCCTGCCTGCCGGAGGGACACAGAACAGGAGACCTTTCCCTCAGGCAGACTGCTCCCGCGGCAGCAATCGATCACTCTATCTAGATGCACCGCTCTTCCTAATTAGATTCTAAGAACATCCTAGCTGGATTATGATCACAATCTAGCTAGAGTGTGCCCCCGCACATGGACATGTGCGTGACCCGCGCATGGACATTCGCCTGTCCCGCGCATGGACATTCGCCCGTCCCGCACATGGGCTGTCGCGTGCCCCGTAGAATAAGTAGAACAGCAACAAAATGAGACCGCTTTCAAAAGGCTTGAAACAGGTTACAAATCATAGTATAGTAAAAACATGACTCAGATTGAACAGGCTCAGGCTGCAAAAACTTTCGCGAAGAACTGGGACGGCAGGGGTGATGAGAAGCAGGAGGCCCAGCGGTTCTGGATAGGGCTTCTCCAGAACGTGCTTGGTCTGACTGATGCGACAGCCAGCATCGAATTCGAAAAACCTGTTCAATTAACCCATACGAGTTACATCGATGCATACATCTCTCAGACCAAGGTGCTCATCGAACAGAAAGGCGTGAAGATTGATTTGCACCGTGCCTACGAGCAGTCGGACGGAGCAGTCCTCACTCCCTATCAGCAGGCAAAGCGCTATGTGAGTGAGATGAAAGCATCCGAGAAGCCCCGCTGGATTGTCATCTGCAATTTTGCCGAGTTCCTGATATATGACCTTGAAGTCCCGAACGGCGAGCCCCAGCAGGTATTCCTCAAGGATCTGGAGAAGGAATACTACCGGCTGGCATTCCTCATTGACCGGAAGAATGCGAATATACGGCGGGAGGAGGAGCTTTCCATACAAGCGGGAAAGCTTGTCGGTAAGCTCTACGATGCACTCATAAAGCAATATATCAATCCCGACGCAAAGAGCCTCCGCAACCTGAACATTCTCTGTGTCCGCTTCGTGTTCTGCCTGTACGCTGAAGACGCAGGGCTTTTTGCGGCGAGGACGGCATTCGAGGACTACGTAAGGTCATTCGCCGTGGAGAACCTTCGGGCTGGAATCATGACCCTGTTCAAGGCGCTGGACACCAGGGAGGATGAACGCGACAAATATGACACAAAACTTGCACCCTTCCCCTATGTGGATGGAGGTTTGTTCCGGGACGAGGACATCGAGATTCCAAACTTCACTGATGAGATAGTTGATGTCATCGTGAACCATTGCGCACCATTCAACTGGAGCGCGATAAGCCCGACAATCTTCGGTGCTGTATTTGAATCCACGCTCAACCCGGAGACCCGGCGCAAGGGTGGCATGCACTACACGAGCATAGCCAACATTCACAAGCTGATAGATCCGCTTTTTTTGGACGAGTTGAATGCGGAGTTCGACGAAATCTGTGCGGTAAAGTCTGCAAAGATGAGGAACGACAGGCTTCTTGCATTCCAGAAGAAGCTTGGTGGACTCAGGGTCCTTGATCCGGCATGCGGAAGCGGCAACTTCCTGACTGAAACCTACGTATGTCTCCGCCGTCTGGAGAACGAGGCAATAAAGCTCCGCTTCGGCGGGCAGGTGCTGATGGGCGAATTCGAAAATCCGATTGAGGTACATATCGGCCAGTTCTACGGAATTGAGATAAATGACTTTGCCGTGACGGTCGCAAAGACTGCCTTGTGGATTGCCGAAAGCCAGATGGTGGCGGAAACCGAGGCCATCCTGAGTCAGGGCATCGACTTCCTGCCGCTGACAGACCACGCAAACATTATAGAGGGAAATGCGCTACGGATTGACTGGAGTACGCTCAGCGATGTTCCGCAGACAGACTACCTGTTTGCAGAGAAACTCAACATCTATGATGAGGCTGACTTTACGGACGGCTCGCTGGAAGTCCGTTCGCCAGAAACAGACATAAGTACCATGGCCGGGCTGTCGGCCAATGGCCTTGCTGACGCAAGTTCCATCTACGGAAAGCGCTTCAAGGAGCTGAACGTCATCCAGCGGACAAGTGCGCATAAGAAACCCGTCCTGTCCAGGACAAATCCCGTAATCTACGACTACATCATCGGAAATCCGCCGTTCGTAGGCAAGAGCTTCCAGACTTCCTTGCAAAAAGAAGATATGGCCATTGTATTCTCAGGTTTAAAGCAGTACGGGAATCTTGACTATGTCGCATCATGGTACAAAAAGGCATTCGACCTGGTAGCAAATACAAGCACAAGGGCGGCATTTGTGTCAACGAACTCTGTATGCCAGGGAATAGCTGTTGCACCCCTGTGGGAATATGCGAGGGAGAAAGCTGTCTCAATTGACTTTGCGTACCGTACATTCAAATGGTACAGCGAAAGCTATGACATGGCTCATGTCCATTGTGTCATCATCAGTTTCAGTACTTGTTCCCCGGTGAAAGAAAAACGCATATTCACAGCTGATGGCAAATCTACAGTTGTTGCGAACATAAATGCGTACCTGCTGGATGCCCCGGACATAATCGTGAAGGACCGGAAATTTCCGCTTGCAGAAGTCCCGGAAATGACCGTCGGGTCATGCCCGACCGATGGGGGGAATCTAATCTTGCAGGAAGATGAAAAAGAAGATTTGATTTCACGGAATCCGCTGGCAAAAAAGTACATAAAGAAATATATCGGGGCTGAGGAATTCATAAACGGAAGCGTACGCTATTGTCTTTGGCTAAAGGATTGCCCTCCCGACGAGCTTTCTAAGATGCCGTCCGTGCTTGCACGGGTGAAAAGGGTGAAAGAGTTCAGGCTTGCAAGCAAAAAAGAGCAGACGAGGCGCAGGGCTGATACACCGGCACTCTTTGCTGAGGATCGGTATATTGCAGCCACGTCAATCCTTATTCCTATGCTTTCTTCCGAAAATAGGGAATATGTTCCCATAGGTTTTATCGACAAAGACACAGTGGCAAGCAATCTTGCCTCTGTAATACCAAACGGAGACCTCTTTATTTTTGGAGTAATCACATCAAGCGTATGTATGGGCTGGATGCGTACGGTAGGAAGCCGAATGAAGAGCGATTATAGATTTTCTGCGTCGCTTGTATACAATACATTTCCTTGGGCCGATTTTTCTGATGGCGAAAGAGCAAAGATAGAAAAGACGGCCCAAGCCATTTTGGATGCAAGAGGAAAATATCCGAACGCGACGCTGGCTCAGTTATATAACGAGCTGACAATGCCTGCCGACTTACGCAAAGCCCACCGCGAGAATGACAAAGCCGTAATGGCCGCCTATGGGTTCGACATGAAGATGACGGAAAGCGAATGCGTAGCGGAACTGTTCAAATTATATGAGAAACTTTGCAGGAGTTCTTCTTTATAACTCTTTATACTTTTTTGCAATACAGTCGGCAGGACGGAGGCCCGTCCCGCGCACGGGCTGTCATCACACCCGTGACAGGGCTGTCACCTGTCCGCCCCAGCCTCTGGCAGCATCTAAAAGTCCCTATTGTACCATTTTACGATATCTGCTAGAATAGGGGCAGTGTCCGGGCCCTGCGCCCGGTATTTCATTTCGGCCTTCCCGGCACAGCGCCGGGGGCAGACACGAGGATGCACTATGATTTTTTCACCGGTCGAGATTCAGGAAACGGTCAACATGTTCATGCGGCAGAAGCTGGACATCCGCTGCATTACGATGGGCATCTCCCTCCTTGACTGCGCCTGCGAGGACGAGAAGCGGGCCAGCGCCAGGATATACGACAAAGTCATGAAGTACGCCGGAAAGCTCGTGCAGACCGGTCAGGACATAGAAAAGGAATACGGAGTTCCCATCATCAACAAGCGCATTTCCGTCACGCCGATTGCCCTTGTCGCCGGGGCCTCCGGCGTAAAGTCCTACGTGGAATACTGCAAGACGCTCGACAGGTGCGCCCGGGAGCTGGGCGTCAACTTCATCGGCGGCTTTTCCGCCCTCGTGCAGAAGGGAATCACCCCCGCCGACCGGATTCTCATTGACTCGATTCCCGAAGCCCTGTCTTCGACCGAGTGTGTCTGCTCTTCCGTGAACGTCGGCACGACCAAGAACGGCATCAACATGGATGCCGTCAAGCTGATGGGTGAGACGATAAAGAAAACTGCGGAAGCTTCCGCTGCCTGCCCGGTCAACGCCTGCTCCAAGCTCGTCGTATTCACCAACGCCCCGGAGGACAACCCCTTCATGGCAGGAGCCTTCCACGGGCCGGGAGAGGGGGATGCGGTCATAAACGTCGGCGTCTCGGGCCCGGGCGTCATCCTTGCCGCCGCCCGCGAGTTCAAGGGCAGGCCCATCAACGAACTTGCCGACGGTATAAAGAAGATAGCCTTCAAGATAACCCGCATGGGGCAGATGGTCGGAGCAGAGGCAGCCAGACGGCTGGGCGTCGGCTTCGGCATCCTGGACCTCTCGCTCGCCCCCACTCCGGCTGTCGGGGACTCCGTTGCCCGGATCCTTGAGGAGATCGGCCTTGAGGGGGCCGGAGCGCCGGGAACCACAGCCGCGCTCGCCATGCTCACCGACATGGTGAAGAAGGGGGGCGTCATGGCCAGCACGAACGTCGGCGGCCTGTCGGGGGCCTTCATCCCCGTCAGCGAGGACGAGGGCATGATAAACGCCGTCAAGCAGCACTCGAT
>JAFTEK010000204.1 GCA_017453705.1 Treponema sp. | reverse complement strand
GCCGCGTTCATTTCATGGCAAAGTGCACCCATGTCTTGGAAGCCGAGGAATTCCTCAAAGTTGAGGGGGTACATGAAAACCGAACGGACCCGCCCTACACCAAAAGAGGGCAGTTCTTCCAGTGCGAACTCAAGAAGGGAACCTGCGGCTATAACATGCAGCTCCGGGGTCTCCTCGTAGAAATACCTGAGCTTTTCGATGGCGGCAGGACATGCCTGGACTTCATCAAGGAACAGCAGGGTTTTTCCTGCCTGAATGGGAGTGTTCTTTATGATGGCGATTTTCTGGCACAGGTCTTGTACGGATGACTTCTGGGAAAACAGCTCCGCGATGTCCGCGTTCTCTGAATTCAGGAAATCTATCTCAACGTAATGGTCAAACTGCCTTGAAAGCTGCCTGACGGCGGAAGTTTTTCCGACCTGGCGCGCACCCCGTAAAAGCAGGGGCTTGCGTCCTTTTTCGTTCTTCCAGTCGAGGAGCTGCTTGTCTATGCTCCGCTCCGAGTATTCCATGGCACAAGTGTACAAAAATGGCACCGAAAAATCAAGTGAAAGTGCTCAAAATGGCATCGAAATGATTTGCGTTCTGTGGTATAAACAACGCTTTTGTGCTATGCTCTGCCAAGACGACAAGAAAAAATGCATTTTCTGGAGGAATATATGAAGAAGTTCTGTCCGGCGTTTGCCCCGGTCATCTTGATGACCCTGCTGGCAGCCTGTGCCGTCAGCCTCGCATCCTGCAAGAAAAAAGAAGCCGCTGCCCAGGACGGAGCTGCGCAAGCAGATTCCGTGCAAGAAGCTGTCTTGCCAGAGGCGGAGGAGCCGATTGGGTCGCTTGATGCCGTGCAGACCGAAGCTTCCGCCGTTTCGTTTGACTATGCTCCCCTGTCCGGGGACTACCACACTGATGCCCATGCAGCCTACTTGAAAGATCAGCTTGTGTTCAAGCAGTTTGACAAGAACGCTGACGCTCCTGATGCAGGCGGCGGCTCGCGAACCTACAAGCTGGTTGCCAGCAAAAAGGCTCAGCTGTACAGCGAGGATGCCTTCAATTTTTTTAGGAACAATTATGGAGATGCCGTGAACGACTTTGTGTGGGCAACGCTCAAGGATCCGGACGGCATGGAGGGCGAGCCGATACCCATCGGGACAATCCTCACATATAGCGACGAGCGGCTCCGCTGCAAGGGGGATGCCTGGTACGAGCAGGGCTATGGCTATTTCTTCTTCCAGGACAATTACAATTTCTTCTATAAAGTCAGATGGGGAGACAAGGAAGGCTATGTCTTTGGTGCGGATCTCTACAATGCACCTTTCGCCTTTGAGGACAGCAACTACGAGACGTTGCAAATGTACGCCCAGCTGTACAAGTCAAATGGAAAGCTTACGGACTTCTATGCCTTTGCGGGCACCAGTCCCCTTCAGCTTAGTGTGCAGGAGTCGCTGGAAAACGGCAGGCTCGCCATCCAGAGGACGCTTCCGGGCAATGTGCGGCTCAATACAGATGACCTGATCGACTCCTACCAGTCCATCCCTAAGACGACCCCGGTGTTTGTCACGACCGACCTCTTTAGCCACAGCCAGCACCGCATATTCGACACCCTGTTGCAGGATACCGAGGAGAGCTACTTTGCCCCCCGCCTTTTGACGCTGACCCAGAAGTTCATTGCCGCGCTCAAGGAGCGGACGGACGTTCCAGAGGACATACAGGCCAAGGCAGTTGCCTACTTCCAGCTGCCGGAGCTTGTCCTGCGCTCGGCCCCGCAGAAAGTGCTGGACGAGGACAGCTGGCGGAACGAATACAAGTACGTGGAGCAGGATGTCTCCTCGTTCATCGGTGAATACAGCGAGGCGGTCAGGGCCGACTACGAGCAGGTGATGGCCGCCACGGGCGATAAAACTGTCATCTTTGACACGGTGGAGGACTTCTCCCAGTACAAGCCGCGAGGCCACTACACCAAGAACGGCATATTGGAGGCATACTTCCGCGCCCAGATGTGGTACGGCCGCATCCACTTCACGATTGCAAAGTCACGTAATCCCGTGAACGAGAAGGAAAGCCTTGTCATGGAGCCGGTCGCCCTTTTTATCATTGACACGGTGAAAGACCGTCCCGACCTCTATGCGGAATGGCAGGCGCTCTTCGACCCCATCACGTCGCTCATCGGTATGTCTGACGACCTGGGCTTTAGCGACGTGCTCCCCCTCTGGACGGAGCAGGGTGTGACGGACTTCAAGGGCTGGGTGAGCAACCTTGACAACATCTATAAAGTAATGGATCTGTTCAACCAGAAGCTGCGTCCGCCCCTCATCAGCGGCAACACCGGCGTTTCCACGCCATTGGAGGGCAAGCCCCCGATGGGCTGGCGCTTCATGGGGCAGCGCTTCACCTATGACTCCTACGTGCACCAGCAGGTCTCGCCGCCCCGCCTCTTTGCCCGCGACCTTGTGCGCGGCCTGGACATCATGCGGGCGTTCGGCTCCAACGTGGCGGACAGTATCTTCGTTCTGACGGACTACCTTGACCCGCCCGATGAGGAGAAGCCCACCTTCAAGGCGGGGAAGGAGCTCAAGAAGATTCTGGACGCGAACATGGCTTTTTTTGACGGAAAGGGCGATGACTTCTGGACCGAGACCTACTACAACAATGTGCTCGCCCAGATACGGAGCCAGGCACGGTTCGAGGCGGGGGCGGGCTACTACTTTACCGAAAGTCCCCTGTGGAACGTCAAGGCGTTGAACTCGGCACATTCCACCTGGGCGGAGCTGCGGCACGATACGATCCTCTATGTCAAGCAGGTGTATGCGGAGCGGGCAGGGGGCGACGACCTGGATAGAACTTTCCGGACACTGCCCCTGCCGGTTCCCTACAGCTACATCGAGCCGAACCTGCCTTTCTACAGCTACAGCCTGCGCTCGGTGCAGCGGCTCAAGGAGTGCTTTGGCAAGTTCGGCCTTCTGGACGATTCCGCTGAGAGCAAGCTTGACGGCATGGAGCAGCTTTACTCCAAGGCCCTTGAGATTGCCACGCTGGAAAGCCGGGACGAGCCTGTTAGCCCGGAGGACAACCTCTGGATTCGCACGGTTCCGGGCAAGCTCGCCCTCCTGGTCAAGCCAGGCTATGACAGCTACGTGGACGATGATGAGCAGCTCAAGATGGCCTGCATTGCGGACGTGTTCACCAACGGGGAATTCGGCGTATGCCTGGAAGTCGGGGTTGCGCTTCCCCACAAGCTCTACGTGCCGCTCAATGACGGACAAGGAGGCAAGCGGATTGCCGTGGGCTATGTTCCCGGCTACTGTGAGTTCTACGGCCCCCAGTCTGAGCGCATGAGCGATGAGGAGTGGAAGAAGATCGTCTATTCCCAGCCAATCTCAGACGTAAGGATATACGAGCCGTTCTGGATGGAAGGCTGCCTGGTGGAGCCGGACGCCGACCAGCGTCTGGGCAAGTCTTATGCTCCCTTCTGGACAACACGGTAGATGAGGCGTTGTGTTGGCACGGTGGGGGCGATTTTTGCCCTAGCGCTGGCCATAAGCCTCTCTGCTTGCAGTAAAAAAGCGGAGCCGCAAGGGGCGACCCAATCTGCCGGGCAATATGCAGGGCAATTAGCCAGTGGCCAGCAGCAGGAGGCGGTATACGGCGGTCTGACCTTCTCCACATGGGAGAAGGAGGGCAAGGCCGTAGACCCGCGATTCTCATACCCGGCTCCGGCAGAAAAGCCGGGTAGTGACTTTATCCCCTGGACGGGTACTGTGAGCCACCATTTCCTGACCGACCCGCTGATTGACGCATGGTTTCGGGAAATACGGAGCAGGAGGGATGTCAGGCACTTCTTTATCCTCTCGCCATCCCACTTCGGCCTGAGCACACGCGACTATTCCGTCGCGGAAGGCCGCTGGGAGTGCGCGGAAGGAAATTACGTGTACACAAACCGGGAGTATGGCGGCAGGATATGCGCTTCGCTCGGCGTGGACTACGATAATCAGGTTTTCCCCGATGAGCACGGGGTCAGCACGCTCATTCCCTACATACGGCGGCACTTCCCGGAAGCGGACGTGATTGCCGTCGCTGTACAGGGCGAGCCGCCCTTGGACATGAACTACTGTGAGAGGTTTTACAAGGCAATCGCCCCCTTCTTTGACGAGGAAGGACGGAAAGAGAACTTCCTGCTCGTGTCCACTGACTTCAGCCACCACGGAAACCAGGAGCAGACGGCGTTAAAGGACGGCATAAGCCGGACATTCTTTGACAAGCCATGCAAGGAGAACTTCATCGCCGCAGTCTGCGACAACAGGCCGTCCATATATGTGATGGCAAGCCTTTTCGGGGCGGACGTGAAGGCATTCGTCCTCTTTCACTGCAATTCCTTCGAGATAAGCGGCATGGATGGCGACGATATCACGAGCTACTTCTTTAGTCTGTTCGGGTGAGTGGCGTTTTGCATTTTTCCGATTTCTTACCCAGAGCTACTTGCACAGGTTATTTTTGAAACTGCCATATTCACTTAGGGATTGCTCCTGAACTTTTATTTGTGCCGAAGGTCTAATACCTGCCCAAAGGGCAGCCGCTCTGCATCGGGGGTGGTGATTTCCCGTGGAAAACTGATATACTTCTTATTAATCTCATCGACAAGGATACCGTTGTCAGGAAGTTGATTCCCCTTCCGTATTTCATTATAGTAAGGAGGTGGCCTCAAGAGAGGCCTGATTTTGGGAGGTGTAGCATCGTCATGAGAAAGATTTTGCGGAGACTGATGTTCGTGCTGCTGGCCGGGATGTCGCTTTCATGCGCGTCGGCCAAGGCGAAAGGCAGGCAGGCCAAAGCCACCGAACCGGAATATTCCATCGACAGCGCGAACAAGATGGACGAGAACTGGGGGCTGTATTATTCCACTGGGGACGAGACATACCTAGAGAACATAATCGCCTATGCTGACACCGAGGATTTGCTTGCCAAGAAGATAAATGCCAAGTATAAAAAGCTCTCTTCGGACGAAAGGCTTATGGGAATTCTCAGGGATTTCGGTGGTGAGGAGAAGAACAGGGGGATAGAATTCCCCTATGATTTCGAGCTGCTTGCCGGTTTCCTGCTGTACGACGAGGGCATGGCGGACGACATCAAGTACGTGTACTCGTTCTTCCCCCAGGAACTGCTGATACGCGGTGTCATGAAAGGCACGGCCTTCTGGTCCCTTACGTCGAACGCGGAGCAATACGAGAACATCAACATAGCCTTGCAGAAGCACATCCCCTACATGAACGAAAAGTCGCGGGTGAATTTCTGCTGGTATATGAAGCTTGATAAAGAAATCGGTCTGGTGAAGTCGGACAAAGGCACCGCGACCTTCCAGAGGGACGACATCTGGATAGCCGTGACGCTCGTGAACGACATGAACGCCGCGGTCTGCCAATGGGAATCCCTGGCCGTCAATGAAAACCCGATGATACGGTCGTCGGTCAGGGTGGACGCAAAGAACAATTCGATAGGCCCCTTCATCGCGTTCAGATGTGGCGAGCAGGCCGAATACCAGCTTTATTACGACTGCGAGCTGATTACGCCCGGCGGGAAGTTGTCGCCTAACAAGGGTAGCAAGCTGCTGTTCGCCGAAAGCAGGCCGGAGAACTGCGAGCTGATTTATTCCGTCCCGCAGAACTACGTCATGGTTTTCGATGACAGCGATGCGGGCGGGAACTACACTGTC
>JAFTEK010000203.1 GCA_017453705.1 Treponema sp. | reverse complement strand
TGCGGCCTGCTTTGAGTTTGTAGGCGGAGAGCATGAGGAGAACGGATGCTTTCACTGCCGCTGTGAGAAATGCGGAAAGCTAATACACCTGCACTGCGATGAGATTTCCCAGGTCAGCGAGCATATCCAGAAAGCACACGGATTCGTCTTGGATCCATACAGGACGGTATTCTATGGTATTTGCGCTGACTGCCTGCCGGCTGAATAATTTTGAGGCAGTCTCAAAAGTCTCAGGCATCGTGCGCTGACTGCCATAATAAATAACTAAGGCCACCCCTCCGGCCACAGCAACCCCCTCCGGCTACGGCCACGTATGGCTGGGCATGATAACAGCCCTCTCCGGCTACGGCCACCCCTCCGGCCACAGCAACTCCTCCGACTACGGCCACGTATGGCTGGCCGAGATAGCCCTGTTATTTCATTTGCGTTACCGGTGGAAACATGATAAAATAGATACAAGGATTCTTTATATGGATTCCGAAATTAATTATGGAGAATCATTATGGGAAACGAAATTGACCCCACCGATGTCAACAGCATCCTCAACAGCATAATACGAAAGAAAGTCATAATAATCGATGATGACCCCCTTGTGCTCAAGACAATACGCGAGTACCTTGCGGACGAATTCGATGTTGCCGTCGCCAGGAGCGGTGGCATAGCCTACCGCTATTTGGAGCAGCACCACATTGACCTGATTCTCATCGACTTTGAGATGCCAGGTGAGAAAGGGGACTCCGTGCTCACGAATATCCGCAAGCTCCCTTATGCGGCCAGTGCACCCGCAATTTTCCTTACCGGCACAGCGGATGCGATTACCGTTGCAAAGATACTGAAAACCAAACCACAGGGCTATTTACTCAAGCCAACCTCAAAGGAAAAGCTGCTGGAAAAAGTCCATGAGGTTATGGGCAACAGCCTCTAGCAAAGCTAATCAAAAATCTTTCTTGCGGACTGGCAAAAACGTGATATAATGGGAAATTATGGATGACATGCCCTATATCACGGACTTAATCAGCGTTGATGTCCTGCAGAAAATTCAGGATGCCTTTTCCAATATGGTAGGCATGGCCGCAGTCATAACCGACCAGAACGGCCTGCCTGTCACCAAGCCCACCAACTACAGCGACTACTGCTGGAAATACACCCGACAGACCAAAAGGGGAAAAGCCCGTTGCGAGCAATGCGACAAATATGGCGCCCTGATGGCCCATGACACAGGAAAACCGACATTCTACACATGCCATTCAGGTTTAATTGACTTCACGGCTCCTATTGTTGCCAACGGAAAAGTCATAGGAGCCTTTACCGGCGGCCAGGTGCTGACCCTGCCACCAAACAAGGAGACAGTCCGTAAAGTCGCCGAGGTAATCAACGTTGACTTTGAAGAATACTGGGAGGCAGCCCAGAAAATAAAGATTGTATCCCAGAAGAGAATAAACAGCGCGACACTATTCTTGTTCACAATATCATCCGTAATCTCCGACATGGCCTTTGGCAAATATAATGCGATAAAGTCAGGTGAGGCCATCGAGAGGGCTTCCAAGGAGATAGAAAGGGCGGCACAGATGAAGACGGACTTCCTGGCCAACATGAGCCACGAGATCCGCACCCCTATGAACGCGGTCATAGGCATGGCGGAGATGGCCCTCCGCGAGGACATCCCCGATACCGCCCGCTCCTACATCAAGCAGATAAAGTCCAGCGGGAGGGCACTGCTTTCCATCATAAACGACATACTTGACTTCTCCAAGATAGAGTCCGGCAAGATGGACATAATACCGGCCGAATATGACTCAATGTCCTTGTTCAACGATGTGGCCAACATAATAATGACTCGGCTGGTGGACAAGGACGTGTCCTTTGACCTTGACATTGACCCAGACCTGCCTTCCCTCCTCTACGGCGACAACATCAGGATCAGGCAGGTCCTGATAAACCTGGCCAACAATGCCGTCAAATTCACGAACAAGGGCTATGTCCGTATCAGCGTCAAATTCGACAGGCTGGACGATGAGCGCATAATGCTGGCCATAGCCGTGACTGACACAGGCATAGGCATAAAAGAAGAGGATCTGAACAAGCTCTTTGAGTCCTTCCAGCAGGTTGACAGCAAGCGCAACCGCAACGTGGAGGGAACGGGCCTTGGCCTTGCCATTTCCAAGAGGCTGGTGCAGCTGATGAATGGAAATATCTCGGTCGAAAGCAAGTATGGCGAAGGCAGCTGCTTCTGCTTCTCCATACCCCAGACAGTCGCGAGCTGGGAGAAGGCCATGCAGGTAAAGTCCACGGAAGGCAAGGTCGCGCTAGGCCTGTTCACAAATCCAAACCACAGCGAGCCTTTCCTGCGTGACAGCAAGCGGCTTGGCATACAGGCCATGAACTCCCCAAAGCAGCTGAACCTGGAGAACACCTGGGAGGCCGTGAAAATCAAGTATGGGGACAACGCCAAGTTTTTTGTTTTCTTTGGGGAAAAGCTAATACAGGACGACAGGGAAAAGGCTTTCATCGCCTCCCACCCGGAGGTGACGTCCATATTCATAGCCGACTTCGTTTCAGAGACAAGGCTTGACATTCCCAACCTCAGGATAGTCAAAAAGCCCCTGTCCTGCATGAACCTCTCGATGATTTACAACAACGAGAAAGTCTCATTCGCAGGAACCATAGACCACGAGGGAGACGCGGACTTTATCGCTCCTGACGCACAGGTGCTTATAGTCGATGACAACACGGTGAATCTTACCGTGGCGGAGGGTCTGCTGGAACCCCTCAAGCTCAAGAGCTTTACCGCTACGAGCGGAAAAGAAGCCATTCAGAAAACCAAGGAACGCAAGTTTGACATCGTCCTGATGGATCACATGATGCCTGAGATGGACGGCATAGAGGCGACCCTCAAGATAAGGGAAGAAAACCCGGACTACAAGGACATCCCCATCATCGCGCTGACGGCGAATGCCGTAGGAAGCGCAAAGGAAATGTTCCTGAAAGCGGGCATGAACGACTTCATCGCAAAGCCCATAGAAGTCCGCGTCCTAATCTCCAAGATAAAGCAGTGGCTGCCCAAGGACAAGATAAAGAAAGTCGCCGCTGATGAAAAAGATGCCAGCCAGGCTCTGGAAAAAGAAAACCCTCCCCTCCTTGACAGGAAACTGGTGGATCTGGACACCGCAGAGGCTATCAAGCTTGTGGGCAGCGAGAAAATATTCCTAAAGATACTCAAGGAATACTACAGGCTCATCCCCTCCAAGTCGGCCTCGATACAAGCCCACTTCGATGCGGGAGACTGGGAGACCTACACCGTGGAAGTCCATGCGCTCAAAAGCTCCTCCAAACAAATAGGGGCAATGCAGCTCTCGGACATGGCGGCAGCGCTGGAGAAGGCGGGCAAAGCCGGAGACGTGGACTACATAAAGGCACACAATGCGGCTGCGATGGAAAAATACCGTGAATACGAGAAAATACTCGCCCCATACTGCAAGGAAGAAAAGGACGAAGAACAAAAGCTTGAATGTGACCCTAAGAAGCTAAGGGAAGAATTCGAGAAAATACGCAGGGCGGCCTTGGATTTGGATATGGATATGCTGGAGGCATCTTGCAAGGCCATAGCGGGCTACCGCCATCCCGAATCCCAGCAGGAGCTTTTGTCAAGGCTTCAGACAGCCTGCGATGAGCTGGACATGGATGAATGTGCCAACATCGTGGATGAATGGGATTCCATCCTGATTTAGCGGGACAGATCCTCAAGGCTGTCACCCTTTGCGGGCTGGTTGACGGACACACCGTTAAGGATAAAGGAGTCACCGACCTGCTGGACGCAGCCCAGCACCCTGACAGGCTTTTCCGTGTCCAGCTTGACTATGTATACCATAGTTCCGTCGATTGACTGCCTGGTCCTGGACTCAGGAATGTAAACCTTCACTATCCCCTCAAGCACGACCTTGCTGTCATAGCCCTCTAGCAGGTCAAAGCTTATGCTGCCGTCGTCCGCCTTCACGGGATTGGCAATGCGCCCCTTCCACTCTACATAGCAGCCGTCATAAAGGCCGGGATCCTGCACGACCTCTTTGTAGCTGAAATTGTCCTTCAAGTTGCCAAAGGCAGGCTGAATTTTGTACAGGCTGGACAGAAGGTCGCTGGCCTTTGCCTTTATGGACGAAGTTGCGTTGCTCCTTAAAAGCCTGTTCAACTCAACGTGGGCGGCGTTGTCCCTTTCCTTTATGACCAAATCAAGGGCCTTGTCATAGCTGGCCTTTATCTCAGAATCGCTAAGCTGGACGGTGACAGGAGCCGCGACATCATCGGGGCTTCCATCCCCGCCCTGCAAAGCCTGCTGGGATGAAGCAGAAGGAATATAGCCGGACTGGGATGGGGAGAGCCTCTCGCCCTCAGACAGCCGCATATCCTGCAAAAACTGTTCCTTTGGGTCAACAGGCTTGGAAACTTTCGGGCGTGAATGTAAATAGCCTATTATGAAGCTGGACGAGATGCACAAGCCCAGGATGAGCCCTGCGAGTATGCAGTTGCGTATGAGGTCAGGATTCATTCCCAGCGGGGGATAGAACTTCTCTATCTTGCCGGAATCAAAATACGCGCTTATGACATCGTAATTGTTGTTTGACTTACGGATGAACTCAAGGGCATCAGCGGCGACAGGATTGCTGGGATTCATCCCCTGTATGTCCAGATAATACTGCACCGCCCTCTCGGTCTCACCCCGGCGCAACAGGATTACGGCCTGACCAAGGTACAGCTCGGTTCCCTGTACCTTTATCTTGCGGGCTTCCTCATAGTAATTCCACGCGCTCCCATAGTCGCCGACATACAGGCAGGAAGTCCCCAGGGCAAGGTAGTATTCATACGAACCGCCATAATGCTTCCCGTTGTTCTCCAAAAGAGAGATGGCGCGAGAGAATTTCCTACGCTTCATGAGTTTTCTTGCAAACTGGAGGACTGACTTGGGCATCGTTTAGTTTCCCATACTCCTTAATCTCTCAAAAATTGCGTCCAGCTCCTCGTTCAAGCTGACAAGCTCCTCCCTGTCTATGGAGTCAGCATCCTGAAGGGACTCTATGTAGTCTATCAGGTTCTGTATATACTCATAGTCAAGCTGGCTTTCCGTGACCGCCTTGGCCCTCTCAGAAAGCTGCTGGCTCTCAGGCTTCTCCTGCTGCCCGGAGGCTGACGTAACAGGCTCCGGGACCGCCTTGGCATCCTCTGAAAGAGGCTGGTCCTCAGCCTGCCCCTGCTGCCCAGAGGCTGGCGGAACAGGCTCCGGCACAGACTTGGCGTCATCTGATAGCGGCTGGTCCTCAGCCTGCCCCTGCTGCCCGGGGGCTGACGTAACAGGCTCAGGCACAGCCTTGGCATCCTCTGATAGAGGCTGGTCTTTAGCCCCCGGCTCCTCCGTGGCAGGCTCTGAGGCCGCCCCTGCCTTCCGCCCTTCGGCGGCCGTGTCACCGGGGAAAGGATTATCCCCCGCCTCG
>JAFTEK010000202.1 GCA_017453705.1 Treponema sp. | reverse complement strand
CGACCGACACAGAAAAGGAACTGTGCGATGTCATAGACCGCATCAATGACGGGATGAACGCCTTGCTCAAGGATGCGGATCCGCTCAGGGAAATTGCCGCCCTGGAAAAAGAAATCAGGAAGGTGCGGGAGGAAATGCTGTCTGCCGGATAAGCTGGGGGCCTCATCAAGTCGCTCCCGTCGCATAGGAGATTGTGAGGCAAAACGGCGGGGCTCCCGGCCCCGCCGCTTCAATCATTCCAAAGTCATTTCCATCAGGCTTTCTTGTATGCAGGCTTGCGCCGCTTTTCCCAGAGCTGCATGTCTTTCATCTTCTTGCGCCGCTCGCGCTGCAGGGCCTTGCAAACAAGAGGAGTTCCCTTCTTCAGCCCGTACTTTTCGCGGTATTCCTCACTGGTCAGACCATGCTGTGCCAGATGGCGCTTGGTCAGAATCTTGAAGTTCTTGCCGCATTCGAGGCAGGTGACGCTCTTTTCCTTGATGGATTTTTTTGCATCCACTGCGGGAACTTCGTTGTCGCAGCCACATCCGTCTCCATTGGCGAGTGTGCGCAATTTTGCGGCAACTTTGGCAACAAAGGCAGCAATTTCATCTTCGGACATGACGCGCACGCCAGCCTGGGCGCGGGCCAATTCAACGGCTTCTTTCAGATAATCGTCCATAATGTCTCCGTGCTATTGGTTGAGCAATTCGTGAAGTTCCCTACCTACTTTGAAAAACGGCAGACGTTTCGGTGCAACATGTACTGACTCTCCGGTCTTCGGATTACGCCCGGTGTACGCTTCGTAATCCTTCATCTTGAATGAACCGAAGCCGCGGATCTCTATCCGGCCGCCGGTGAGCATGGTCTTGCGTATCTCACCGAAAAAGATGTCAACGTATTGTGCCGCTTCAGCATCAGACAGATTACATTGCGTAGCCAACTCACGGGTGAGTTCTGACTTGTTCATTGCAGTGATTCCTGCAACCCCTTTGCAGCCCGAAAAGAGACGACTTTACACGCGGGGATGGTCAATTCCGCGCCGGTTTTCGGATTCCGTCCCCGACGAGCGGCCCGTGCTTTCACGGAAAACTTGCCGAACCCCGGCAGCGTCACATCATTGCCTGCCTGCAGTTCGGCGGAAATGATGTCGAAAAACGCGGAAACAATTTTTCCTGACTTGAGGATGGGCAAACCTGTCACGCCATGAATACGGGCAACCAGTTCCGTTTTTGTCACGAGATGGCTCCTGATTTGAGGGTGTGCACATAGTAAAAGTCCCCCACGACAACTGGAACGCGGGGGGCAACGCATGCAGGTCGCCTTGGGAGGAGCTTATGCACGCGTAAAAATCACCCCATGTAATTTGCAAGTGCGCCCTTGGCGATTTCAGGCAAATCCGGTTTGGAAACCGTGAAATGTGCCATGTCAGGCCCATAGGCATAATTCGCGGCATGCGCACCAACTGTTATGGGAATGAGCGTCTCACCGCTGTTCAACGTGAGGCCGCGCGACAGCTTGTTACCCAAGCTGCGCATGACCATATCGGTACCGGTGACAACCTTGCTCAGGAGTCCGATGGTTGAACCGGACATGGCTTACCTCCGCATTTTTTTCAAAAATAATACGTCTTGGCGATAAAATCCAGTACCTACGCCAATCCTCCGTCCGGTGTCCTTTGAGGTGAGTTGCGCAGAATCCCTTGCGAGATTCTAGGGTCAGTCAGACCTCCACAGTCTCCTCGCCAGTCCTGAATAACGCTGCATGATTTTGTTGTTCTTGATGGCAATATTCAGCGCCTTCTTCGTGCCGACAAGCACGACAAGTCGTTTTCCGCGAGTAACGCCTGTATAGAGCAAATTCCGCTGGAGCATGACATAGTGCTGCGTTGAAAGGGGGATAATGACCGCCGGGTACTCCGCCCCCTGCGCTTTGTGGATGGACACGGCATAGGCAAGCACGAGTTCATCCAGGTCGGCAAAGTCATAGGACACGCCAACGCCGTCAATCTCCACCGTGACTTCCTGATTCTCGGCGTCGATGCCCGTAATGACGCCGATGTCGCCGTTGAATACCTCGCGGTCGTAGTCATTGCGTATCTGCATGACCTTGTCGCCGACGCGAAAGACGCGGGAGCCGCGCGAAACCTGCAAGCCGTTCGGATTGAGCGCCGTCTGCAAAGCCTCATTGAGCTTTGCCGTGCCGACGTTTCCCCTGTTCATAGGTGCGAGAACCTGAATATCCGTGAATGGGTCCAATCCGAATTTTCGGGGAAGCCGCGACTTAACAAGGCCGATGACTGTTTCCAGCATGTCCTCAGGTGTGTCCTTTTCAATGAAGAACATATCCTCGCCGGCGTCATTCTCGAAATGGAGCGTCTGGCCCTGAATAATGCGATGAGCATTGGTGATGATGGCTGACTGCCTGGCCTGCCGAAATATCTCATTGAGGCGCACCACCGGCACCGCCCCGGATTCGATGATGTCCTGCAGAACACGGCCCGCCCCTACGGACGGCAACTGATCAGTATCGCCTACGAGTATGAGCTTGGAATGCTTCGGAACGGCTTTAAGCAAATGGTGGAACAGCAGGAGATCCACCATGGAAACCTCATCCAGAACGAGCAGGTCACAATCCAGCGGATCATCTTCGTTTTTCTTGAATGCGCCCCGTCGGACATCAAAGACCAGCAGGCGGTGTATGGTCTTGGCTTCACGGCATGTCGCCTCAGACATGCGCTTTGCAGCCCTGCCGGTCGGAGCAGCGAGCAGTATACGGGGCGTGATAGCCCCATAGATGCTCAATATGGCCTTGAGAATGGTCGTCTTGCCTGTGCCGGGGCCGCCTGTGATGACCATGACTTTGCCTGTCAGGGCCGCAGCCACGGCTTCTCTCTGGCGTTCGGCCAGTTTAAGGCCGGACCTCTCCTCAGCCCAACGGATGGCCGCGTCTACCTTGACGGAACGTAGAGCTGCGGTTGCTCGTGACAGCGCCCGAAGCCGTGACGCGGCCTGTACCTCGGCCAGATGGTATCCAGCAAGGTAAGTCACGGGGACGTCAACGCCATCAATCCTGATCAGCTCGGAGACGATGCGTTTCTCATCGCGTAGCCTGTCCAGGGCACTTCGCAATACGGCGTCGCCCTCTATCTTCAACAGGTCGGATGCCACATCCAGCAGCTTGTCCGTCGGGTAATAGACATGCCCTTCGTCAGATAATTCATGCAGAGCATACAGGAGACCGGCTTCAGCGCGTAGCGGAGAGTCCTGCTCGAACCCCAGCTTTTCGGCAATCTTGTCGGCAGTCAGGAAGCCGATTCCGTAGATATCGTAGGCGAGACGGTACGGATTCTCTTTCACAATCTTGATGGAATCCTTGCCGTAGGCTTTGTAGATTTTCGAGGCGTAGCCGGAGCTGACACCCTGCGACTGCAGGAAAAGCATGACGTCACGGATGTCCTTTTGCTCTTCCCATGCCCGTTGGATCATTTCCACGCGCTGCTTGCCGATGCCAGGCACCTCAACGAGACGTCCGGCCTCATGCTCGATGACTTCGAGCGTCTCCTCGCCGAACAGCTTGACGATGCGTTTCGCCATGACCGGGCCAATGCCCTTGATGAGGCCGGAACCAAGGTACTTTTCGATGCCGTGGACAGTAGCGGGCACTGCCGTCTCGTAAAAGACAACCTTGAACTGCTCGCCGTAGCGGGGATGCGTAGACCACTCTCCTGACATCTTGAGAATCGCGCCAGGTGTCGGGTCAACGATGTTGCCGACCACGGTTACGAGGTCACGCCGTCCGTACACTTTTACTTTGGCGATGGTATAGCCATTCTCGCTGTTGGTATAAGTGACGCGCTCTATCTGGCCGGAAAGGCGCTGCAAGCTGGTGTTTTCGGGCATGATTGAGTTTAGCGAGCATCAGCCAGGAAAGGCAAGGGAAACAAGACAGTCATGGCAATGAGGTGTGTCTGGAAAATGATTTGCAAGACGGTCAATTAGGATTGTGCCGATAGAGTGCGAATGCCGGAAGGAGAAAAACGACTTGACATCTATAGCTTGCAGGCTATATTTTTTTAGCATGGCATGGGACGTGGAGTATACAGACGAGTTCGAGCTTTGGTGGAATACTCTGACCGAGGAACAGCAAGAAGATCTTGCCGCCACGGTTGGGTTGCTGGAGGCGTATGGACCAAATCTGCCTTTTCCCTATTCAAGCTCAGTCCACGGTTCAAGGTACGGACATCTGCGTGAACTGCGTACGCAAAGCAAGGGGACGCCGCTTCGAACGCTTTATGCCTTTGACCCACGCCGCACAGCCATCTTACTCATAGGCGGGGATAAAACTGGTCAAGATGATTGGTATGAACGCTATGTCCCCCTTGCCGACAATCTATATCAAAGGCACCTTGAAGAAATAGAGAAGGAGCCAAAGGATGGCTAAGAAATTTTCGCAGTTACGGGCACAGATGAGTCAGGAGAGCCGGAAGCGTGTTAACGCAAAGACCGATGCCATGCTACAGGAAATGGCTCTTTCAGAGTTGCGCCGAGCCCGTG
>JAFTEK010000201.1 GCA_017453705.1 Treponema sp. | reverse complement strand
TAAAGGCGGGAAAATACAGCATGGAGGAAATAGTCGAAATTTCAAGGCTTTCACTCAAAGAGCTGCAAAGCTTGCAAGGAACTGCATAAAGAACCTTAAGTTCTAACCGCAAGAAGGCCGGTTTTACGCAGGAGAGGCTTGCCGAGACAATCGGCATGAGCAGCTCCTACGGCAAGTCTCAGCAAAACAAGCTGGTTTACTGAGTAAATCAAGCTAGTTTACTGAGCAAAACAAGCTGGTTTACTCAGCAAATCAAGCTGGTTTACTCAGCGAATCAAGCTGGTTTACTCAGCAAATCAAGCTGGTTTACTGAGCAAATCAAGCTGGTTTTACTTGCCAACAAGGTGGATTTTGCCTATATTATAGGGAAAACACCATGAACCGCCTTAGAAGGCTTTGGGCGGGCAGGAGGCAGATATGAGCGAATATGCAAACCTTGGATATGCGGCTGAACGTGAGAGCGAGCAGAGGAAGTTTCTTGCGGGGACATACGGCTGGATGGCAGTCGCCCTGCTTATAAGTGCGGCGTCAGCATTTATTACGGCAAACAGCGTCACCCTGCTTAGGCTGATTTTCACGAGCTGGCACTATTGGGTTCTTTATGCCGGGGAGCTGGCTCTGGTCTGGTGGCTGTCCGCTTCTATCCGCAAGATAAGCCTTACGACTGCCATATTCGGATTTTTGGCCTACTCGGTCTTAAACGGAATGTCTATTGCCAGCATTTTCTACATATATAGAATCGACTCTATAGCTGTCGTCTTTATATCCTGTGCGGCGATGTTCGGCGGAATGGCTCTCTACGGGCTCAAGACCAAGAGCAGCCTTGCCAGCTACGGCCGTTACCTGATTATGGCCCTCTGGGGAATCATAGTTGCTTCCCTGCTGAACTTCCTGTTCAAGTCCAGCGGACTCTCATTCATCATTTCCATTGCATCTGTGGCAGTTTTCGCGGGCTTGACCGCTTATGACAGCCAGAAGATTCTCGCCCTGTCTGAGAGCAGTGACGGCGGCGAGGCATACCGCAAGGTGTCCATACTTGGTGCGCTTGATTTGTATTTGGACTTTATCAATATGTTCCTTGCCCTGCTGCGCCTCTTTGGCAGAAGGCGTTAGGGAAACGCTGGGCTTACCTGGTTTTTAGGCCTTCCTTATAGTAGAGCTGTTCGGAAACCTCTGTTTTCCGAACAGGTCGAGTAATTGAATTTTTCCCATAGAGAGGTTACTATCTTTCTATGGGAAACAGCATTTTATCCACATATACATACAAACCGGGCGAGGTTAAAAACCTCCACATATTCGGACGCAGCCCTATGAAAGACGGCTCTCTGGTCATGTTCTGGACGGCGAGCGGCATAGAGGCCAGGACTGCTGCCTGCGAGCTGTGGGCGGAGCTTGAGTCGGAATTTTCCACGCTGGAAAGCTGGGTTTCGGTCTGGGTGAACGGTGCTATAATCAGCCGTTTTATGGTACAAAAAGGACGGCACAACTACTGCCTTTTCCGCACGGTCGAGACAGCTGCACCTTATACAATCCGCTTGCTAAAGGAAAGCCAGGCGATGAGCGGGGATGACGAGCACTCGCTATTGTTACATTCCATTACGGCTAAATCGTCTCTCGAACGGGACAGTGTTTTTATTCCAACTGAACGGAAAAAGCTGAACATAGAGTTTGTAGGTGACAGCCTTACTACCGGCGAGGGGCTTGCGGGAGCTGCGGGCGAGATGGACTGGATTCCTGCCTGGATGTCGGTCAAATCTGGATACGCGCTTACCACGGCGGATATGCTGGGGGCGGACTTTCACTTTCTCTCACAGAGCGGTTGGGGGGTGGTGTGTTCCTGGGACAACGACAGGGGCGGCTCCATGCCTGCGTACTATGAGATGGTTTGCGGTCTTGCCAATGGGGAGCACAACAGGGAACTTGGCGCGCAGGAAAACTGGGACTTCTCTTCTTGGAAGGCGGATGTTGTTGTTGTAAACCTTGGAACCAATGACAGCGGGGCATACAGGAGCAACCCGCCCAAGCAGCAGGCGGACGGCAGTATGTGGAAGCTCACTGACCTGGGGATGCTCAGGCAGGGGGTGTCGGACTTTATGAAAAAGCTAAGGCAGCACAATCCCACAGCTCTCATCATCTGGGCTTATGGCATGTGCTCCTTTGACCAGGGCGAGATTATACAGGCGGGGTTTGACGATTATATAAAGGCCAGCGATGACAAGAATGCTGCATTTATCAAGCTGGAGCCTCAGTCGCTGGAAAAGGAAGAAGAGAGAGGCTCGCGGATGCACCCCGGCTCTATAACTCATCTGCGTGCCGCCCGGAAGCTTTGCGAGGTGATAGGGCAGGAAAGGTGAGGGCTGCTTAGCCCTGGGGGGCGAGCACTGAATAATCCGCATTTGGATTATTCAGTATTTCCCTAGACCTTGAAACGGTCTATCTGGCTGCCAATCTTGTTTATGGCATCCCTCATTTTTTCGGAGATGACTTCAAGGATACTGCCACTTTCGTTTATACGCTGTGCTCCAGAGGCCATCTCATCCATGCTCTGCTTCATGCTGGCACTGACATCCTGCAGTATGGACATCTCTTTCATGATTTTCTCGCTGCGGGCGGACATCTCCTTGGAAGCATTGTGAACTTCTACGGTGCTGTCGTTCATGTTCTTTAGTGCCTCGCCAATCTGCTTGCTGCCCTCGTTCTGCTCCTGCATGGCAGACTTAATCTGGATTACAAGCTCATCGGTCTCCTTTATCTTGGCGGACACAGAGGCAAACGCATCGCTGGATTCCCTGGACGCGCTTACGACTTCCGTGATTGAGTCCTTTATCTTGTTCAGCTGCTCGCCTATGGTCTTGGACTGTCCGGAGGAGGTCTCGGAAAGCTTGCGGATTTCATCGGCAACGACGGAGAATCCTTTTCCAGCCTCGCCTGCGTGGGCAGCCTCGATAGCGGCGTTCATGGCCAGCAGGTTGGTCTGCTCGGCTATGCTGGAAATCGCGGAGTTGGCTTCCACCAGCATATCGGACTGGCTTTCTATCTGTTTGATTCTCTCATTTACGTCCTGCTGCTTGTTGAACCCTGCCTGGGCATTTGCGGCGAGAGACTCGAAAGACGTGGACATCTTGTCAACGGAATTGTTGACGGAAGAAATGTTGCCTATCATCTCTTCTACAGCCGCAGAAGCCTGGGCAACACTGGTGGACTGTCCGTCTATGAGATAGTCCATGTTCTGGATATTATGGGAGATTTCACTGACAGCCGTTGCGGTTTGGTTGACGCTGTTACCTTGGTTGCCTATCTGTGTTGAAATGCCATCGATGTGGCTGATAATCTGGGATATGGAGCTGGTAGTGTTCTCCGTGCTTTCTACCATGTCGTTGCCGGAATCCGTGAGCAGAACTTTGGAGCCCTGCACGTCTTTCATTATCTGCTGCAGTTTGTCCAGGAAGAGGTCAAAGTGAATGATTAGGTCTCCAATCTCATCGCGGACAAACAGCTTGCAGCGTTTGGTCAGGTCGGCATCCCCGGTCTCCAGCTCCTTGAGGAAGTTGGTGACGTTGTAAATTCTCCACATGAGCCAGTGGATGAACATATAGCTCAGTATGAGCAGTACTGCCACAAGGACGGCCACTATGGGAACGACTATTCCTATTGTGGTGTTCTTTATGTTTTGCACAACCTCCACGCCTTTTGCTATGAAGAGCATACCCACTATGCTGTCATCATCATTGCAAAGCGGCTGGTATGTGGAGTAATACTTCTTTCCCTGAATTATGTTGGTTCCCTCGAATGTCTTGCCGCTCCTGAGAACCTGTGAGACTATCTGCTGGTTGTCCAGCTTGGTTCCAGTCGCATTGGGAATAGTAGAAGCCACCCTCATGGAGTCCTTGAAAATCGTGCACTCGACGTTGTAGCCTTCCATCATAAGGTTTGTGAAATATCCGTTTGTCAAGTCGTAGCCGGAAAGTACACAGCCTGCGACCTTGCTGCCGTCCATTATGGGGCTTGTCGCGAGGGCTGCAAAGTCTAAAGTTCCGATGGTCTCAAAGCTGCGGGAGGCTTTGCCTTTCAGTGCGCCTGCGACACAATACAGGGAGGACAAGCTGCTGCCTTCCGTGACTTCGCTGCCTGTGCAGGATTTGACAGTTCCTCTGGAGTCGATTATGGCAATAAAGCCCAGGTCCAGCTCTTCGGTTTTTCCTTTTAGGTAACTGCGGGCCATAGAGCTGTTTGTGCTGGACAATGCCTCAAGTACGTAAGGGGAATCCGATAGAAGATCCGCGCTCATTGCCAGGGTGGAAAGCCAGTCATCCATGACGTTTTTGGCACCGTGCTCTGTGAATCTAAGTTCGTCCTGCGTGTTTTTAACGAGCCTGTTTTCAAATACCGTTAGCGATACGATAGCCACTATGGCGCAACCTAGAAGTATAAAGCCGCCGACCAAAGCTATGAGTTTTGCCTGTAGGCTTATGTCTTTCTTGGCATGGGTGTCAAACCTGTCCAATTCTTTTTTTGCCATTAAAGTCCTCCTGTTCCTAAAAGCTAACGGGTCAGTTTTGCCTCTGGAAAGTTGACGTAGTTTACTATAGGAACGGCAAACTTGCAACTTTTATAAAAAACTTAAAATATTGTGTTATGTGCAATCGCTAGGGTTTTCTTTTTGATTTGCTCCTTATGTCTG
>JAFTEK010000200.1 GCA_017453705.1 Treponema sp. | reverse complement strand
TTTACACCGACACCGCCACGGGAGTGAGAACCCCCGGCGACATAATGCAGTTCTACCATTTCGTCCGGGACGGGAATTCCGTCAAGGCTGACATGATGTGGTCTAGCGGAAGATGAGAAAACTGCTTGTTACGCTCGCCCTGACAGCCCTTCTGTGCGCTCAGGAGGCGCGGGCAAATGCCTTTGACGGTGGGGGAATACTCTCATTCGATTTTGGTTACATGGGCACGGGCTTCAGGAACAGCGGTTGGGGGCTTGGGGCGGGCTATGAGCGGGGGCTTATCGACTGGGCTTCCGTCAAGTTCAGCTTCTCGCACATGACGCTCTTCACGGACGGCAAACATGATGACGACAGCCTGCTCACTACTGTGGGAATTGGGCTGAACATGCGGGTCTACCCCTTTGCCAGAGGTCTCAGCATGCTGTATATCGGCTACGGTCTGGGAACTGACTTCCTCATGTTCAGCGGGGAGACTATGGAGAATGTGACTTACATCTCGCATTGCCCGCACATAGGCTGGAAGCAGAATTTCAAGGACATCATCATACTGGACGCATACCTAGGTTATAGGGTGAAGGGCACAGACCCCGGCGACTTTTTGTTCGACAGGGGGATTGTCAAGCAGGGAATAGAATACGGCATCTCTGCCCAGCTGAACCTCTCCAAAATCTGGAGAGTCATAAGAGGACGCTGAGGAATGTCTTGCCTCACCCTGTCACGACCCACCTGCCGTCGCGCTTGCTGCCCTCGCGTTTCAGGAGGCCGCTCTTCTGGAGTGCGCCGATGTTGTTCTGAACCGCGCGGCGGGAAAGGCCTGTTTTGTCCGCCACTTCCTGCTGGGTAATCGCGGTATCCGCTTTTATCAGTTCGAGTATGGCCCGCTGGTTCTCCGACAAGTCCGATGTGTCCGGAACAGGCGGAGCGGGAGGTACGTCAGACTTCTCTGACGGGAGCGGGGTTCCGAAGTCGGTGGAATAGTTCTCGTCAAGGGGAACGGTGATTTTGAAGATATCATCCTCGTACATCTCCGGCTTCCTGTCGGAATAGAGCATGGTGTATTTGAAGAGGTTCCGGGTGCCGCTTCCCAGCTCGTCCGCGTTCCTTATTTGACAAGACCCGCGCTCCGTATCAGCTGTTCGTCCGTCATGTTTTTCCACGGATGGTTCGCCTGCAGGTTCACGGCCTTCTGCCGGCAGGACTCTATCAGTCCCGGCTTGAGTTCGCCAACCGTCGCGTAAGGGAAGATTTTCTGCTCGGTGAATATGTTCTGCTTGCGGATAATCATCTCGGAGACTTTTGAATTTCCTTTCACGACGATATCGGCCTCATACACCCGGTCATAGATTCTGTCCTTGAACGAATGAACATCCGGGCTTATGGGAACATGGATGTGGACGAGCAGTTTGCCGTCGATTCTGACAGCCTGCGGCGTTATGAAGAGAATCGGGCTGAAAAGGTCTGGATTTGTGGTGACATTCGCGAAATTTCTCAGCATGGACGGAACGGCTTTTTCCGGTACGCCCTGTATCTGTCCGTCGTCCAGGACTCCGCACAGGATGTCTCCGCCAAAACGGTTGGAAAAGGAGCACACCGTTTCATAGACATCCTTCTACAGACCGTTGCCGCAGCGTTTGAATTCAACCCATATGTTCTCGCCTTCTTCGATGAGCTTTCGCAGTTCTTCTTCCGTCACACAAGTAGTTTCGGCATTTTAAAGCGCAGTTTTCAGCAGAATCTGCGCTTTAAGTGCGCTTTAAACTGCTGTGCTTCATGGACAGAGGGCAGCTCCGGAGAATTTGCTAAAAAAATTTGCCGAATCGACAGAATTTCAATATCTTGACATTAGTAAAACTGCCTTTGCGGGGTTGGCTATGCAGTCCGGCCTCGTGCGGCTTATGATAAAAGGAGTCAAACACTATTATGGCTAAACAGTTGATTTACAATGAGGATGCCCGCAAGAAGATGCTGAGCGGCGTTGAGCAGATTGCCCGCGCTGTCAAGGTAACGCTCGGTCCCTGCGGCCGCAATGTCATGCTGGACAAGAAGTACGGCGCACCGACCATCACCAAGGACGGCGTTACTGTCGCCAAGGACATCGAGCTGAAGGATCCTTATGAGAACATGGGAGCCCAGCTTGTGAAGGAAGTCGCTTCCAAGACCAACGACGTGGCCGGAGACGGAACCACGACCGCGACTGTCCTTGCCTATGCCATCGTCCGCGAGGGGCTTAAGGCCGTTTCCGCTGGAATGACCCCGATTGAAATCAAGCGTGGAATCGACAAGGCCGCAGCCATTGCCATCGCCGAGGTAAAGAAGAACAGCCGCGCCGTCAAGGGCAACGAGGACATCACCCACGTCGCGACTATTTCCGCCAACCACGACCCTGAGATTGGTAAGATTCTCGCTGACGCGATTGAGAAGGTCGGAAAGGACGGCGTTATCACCGTTGAGGAGTCCAAGAACATGGACACCACCGTCAAGACCGTCGAGGGAATGCAGTTTGACCGTGGCTTCATCAACTCCTACTTTGTCACCGACCGCGAGAGGATGGAGTGCGACTACTCCGATGCCTACGTGCTCATCTATGACAAGAAGATTTCCACGATGAAGGACATCCTTCCCCTGCTGGAGAAGGTCGCCCAGACCGGCAAGCCGCTCGTCATCATCTGCGAGGATATGGACGGAGAGGCTCTCGCGACGCTCGTCGTCAACTCCATCCGCGGTACGCTCAAGTGCTG
>JAFTEK010000199.1 GCA_017453705.1 Treponema sp. | reverse complement strand
CCGTCCGTCCGCTACCGGCTCAAGGTGCCCGGCAAGGACTGGTTCTTCTGCGACAACCCGGCGGACTTCCCCGATGGCAAGATAGAGGCCGCCGAAGAGCCGTATATCGACGCGAGCATCATCACCCCCTCCGAATTCCTTGGGTCAATCATGGAACTGTGCCGCATGAAGCGGGGAGTGCAGAAAAACATGCAGTACCTGGACGAGAAGCGGGTGGAACTGACCTACGACATGCCCCTGTCGGAAGTCCTGTTTGACTTCTACGACAAGCTCAAGTCCTACAGCCGCGGCTACGCGAGCTTTGACTATGAGCTGACCGACTACCGGCCGACCGACCTTGTGAAGGTGGACATCCTCATAAACGGCAAGCCGGTCGATGCGATGGCCGCCCTGTGCTACCGGCCGTCGGCGGTCGCCCGCGCCAAGACCGTCTGCGAGCGGCTCAAGGGGGAGATTGCCCGCCAGCAGTTCAAGATTGCCATTCAGGGGGCCATCGGCGGACAGATAATCGCCCGCGAGACGGTGAACCCCGTGCGCAAGGACGTGCTTGCCAAGTGCTACGGCGGCGATGTGACGCGAAAGCGCAAGCTGCTTGAAAAGCAGAAGGCGGGTAAGAAGCGCATGTTCCTTGCAGGCGAGGTGGAACTGCCCCAGTCCGCCTTCCTTGCCGTCCTGCGTGAGCGGGAGGATCAGGACTAGTGTTGCAGGGAACCGACTCGCTCCCCCATGCGGATGCTTGTTTCTATTCCTTGTCGCGAGTTTTCTTCTATGTCGGGGCGTAGGGAAAGCCTGTCTGCCCCGACGAGGAGAATCACGGTTGACCCGCCGTATTCAAAGTATCCTTTTTCTTTGCCACGCACAGCAAGCCCTTCTCCTTCCAGGTTTACAATCCTTCCGACGAGCATTGCTCCTACTTCCATCTGTATGATTTTTCCGAATGTCGGGCTTTCTATTACAGTGTACTCCCTGCTGTTTGTGGTGAACACAGGCAGGCTTTCCAGTGCGACAGGCCGTACAGTGTGCAGCTGACCGGGGATAAAGACATTCCTGCCTTTTTTCCCTCCGTCCGCATAGCAGAAGCGATGGTAGTTGTCTACACACAGCCTGAACACTAGGCAGATTCCACCTTTATATAAATCCGCAAGAGCCTTGTCCTGCAGCAGTGATGCGACAGTGTATAGGCTTTGCTTGACAGGGATGACGGTGCCGCCTGTTGTGTCTATGTGCCATGCGGACAGAAGGCCGTCGCAGGGGGCGCATAGGATGGACGGTGACATATCGAACTGCCTTTTTCCTTCTTTGATTTTGCGCCTGAAGAATTCATTGAATGTATGTATGCCATCGGTCTGGTAGTCGTCAAGTTTTATCTTGTTCTTGCGTATGAAAGGTTTTATCAGGAATACGGATGGTGGTGAATCCAAGAAAAGACCGCAGAGCTTGGAAAGGGCAGGGGTTGCAAGGATTTTTAGCAGGAGTCGGCCTGGGAAAGTCCTGTAAAGTATGTGGAGACCGTCCATCTTGCCTTACTGCCGCCTCATTACGATGAAGACGAATGCAAGAATGGCTGCTTCTACTGCACCTATGGCTATAAGAATCATGAGACCGCGCATGGTCGGTTTTTTTACCTGTATTCTGGAAATGAATAGGAAACCAACCACTGCAAGGAATACAAAATACAAAAGTGTCAGGTCTGCCTTGCTGAATATGTGTATGAGCAGGATTGTGGGGAAAACAATAGCTGCGCTGGTAACTGGAAGTCCTGTGAATACTTTCCGTGTGTTTTTATCAGTTTCCTGCCGCTCTTCCTCTGTCACGTTGAAGTATGCCAGCCGTATCATCGCTGCGAGTGCGTACAGTATGGCAATAGCCGTGAGAATGAGCTTTGTGACTATGGGTTTGTCAGCAAGATGCAGGAACTTGAAATCTGGGAAAATCGAGAATTCAATGCTGCTCCTGAGCATGGCAATTCCTATGCAGGCTGGAAGTACACCGAAAGCCACTAGGTCTGAGAGGGAGTCTATCTGGATGCCGAATTTCTTCATCTGGTCGGTCCGCCCTTTTTTTGTTCTTGCGACCTTGCCGTCAAAGGCATCGCACAGACCGCAGAACATAAGAAAGAACATGCCCAGGTAAGGGTGTCCTATGTCGTTCAGGCAGAGCATGATTCCTGTTGTCGCCGAGACCATGGAGAGATATGTGAGAATCACAGTGTAATCGTAGAATCCAATCATAATTCTTGTCCTTATTTTTCTCTGAGACGAAGCAGTATATAACCCAGCAGCACCGTGGAGATGCTTATAATGCAGCAAGTATAGAAAGAGATTCCCCTGCTTAGGATTGCAAGCGTATAGGAGGATTCATCGTCCAGCAGCATTATATAACCATGGTACATCATGTACTCAGAGATTCCGACCGCACCCGGAACGGGAATGAAATTGGAGCCAAGCACGACATAGGTTTGGATGGCGAATACCTTCAGGCCATCGCCTATCTGGCCATGCATGGCGTAATAGCAGAACACTGTCACCAGTATGTGCAGGGTTCTTTGCAGGATATTAAGCAGATATGTTTTGAGCAGGAGTTTTTTTTTGCCGGACAAAAGTTCAACACATTCGTTGTATTTTTTTATTGCATTGTGCAGTTTTTCGCGTGTCTTTATGGCGGCAGTTCTGCAATGTAGCTTATTCAGGGTAGAAACGATAATCTCTCCAATATTTATCAAGAAATCCTGTTTTTTCAGCAGTATGACAAAGAAAAGAGCCAGCAGCATCATTGCGAAAATGCCGAAGAGAATCATAATCTTGCAGGCGGGGTTGAATTCCATGAATACCCAGGGAAAGAAGATTACGGTCAGGACTCCCAGGCTGACTATCGCAAGGGTGTACATTGTAAGGTTCAAAATCAGGGAGACTATTACCGCGCTCCCGGAGATGCCATCCTTGTGCATGAAATATGCGCTGGCCGGCTGCCCGCCCGTAGCGGAGGGGGTTATGGAAGAAAAATATATGTCCGCGGCGGCGTAAAGGAATCCCCGGCGTTTTTTTGCAGGATAGCCCAGGGTCCGAAGGATTAGGACAAGGGAGCGTCCCTCAAAGAAAATGAAGCCAAAGATGCAGATGGCCGCAAGGATAAGCCAAAAATCGCAGGCATTTTTTATGTCCTGCCAAAGCTCTGCCAGAGAAAGCCCGCCGTTATAGAAAAGTGCGATTATCGTAAGCACTGACAGACACAGTGTTATTACAGCCCACAGGATTTTTTTCTTCATAACCCTAAGCGGATTTTAGCATATTTTGTGGAAAAATGTAAAGCTTGCTTGTTATTTTTGCGATTATGCTTTGCTACTTGCCAGCTGCCCTATATGCTGATATACTGTTATTCATGTTTGGCGGCATAAAGGCAGTGGCGTTTGACATTGATGGAACCCTCTACCCATCCTGGCGGCTGTATGTAAGGATTGCCCCTTACTTTGTCCGCCATTTGCGCTTTTTCCTCAAGTACAACAAGGTTAGGAAAGTCCTTCACCAAACCGCCCCCCTGCCGGATTTCTTTGAGTACCAAGGCCGCCTGCTTGCAAAAGAGCTGGGATGTGAGAGCGACTATGCCAAGCTTTTGATAAGCGAAATCTGCTATGAGGGGCTAAAACCTTACTTTTTCAAGATAAAGACATTCCCTGACGTGTACCAGACCCTCGTTGCATTCAAGTCCGCTGGGCTTAAGATAGGTATTCTCTCGGATTTTCCTCCAGAGCAGAAAGGAAGGCTCTGGGGGTTGCGTACTTTGTGTGACGTGTGCATAGGCAGTGAGGAGTCGGGTGCTCTAAAGCCCTCCGTGTATCCCTTTGGCATCCTGGCCAAGAAACTTGGGCTGTCTCCATCGGAAATCCTTTATGTAGGCAACAGCGTAAAGTATGATGTCCGGGGGGCCAAAGGCTATGGAATGAAAAGTGCCTATTTGATGCAGGGCTTTAAGAAACTGTTTGGCAGGGGGTGTCCTGATGCCGACATATCCTTCTCAAGCTATAGGCAGCTTAAAAATATTGTTTTAAACCAGTAAATGATGTATAATGTTCTATTATATATAATGCTTTAATGTGTTGTTAGTGGGTGGGGATAAAAAGTGATAGCTCTTCTTGGTATCGTTATATCAGTGATACTGTCTGCTTCTCTTACCGTATGGATGCGCGGTCGGGACAGAAATGACAATTCTATGGAAAAGGTCAGGCGTTATGCTGACAAGAGGTTGGGGGAGTTTGACGAATACTTCAAGAAACAGCAGGAACACCTTTCTGTATCTGGAAATGAGCTTGAAAGCAAGGACATAGAGGCTAAGGCCGCCGTAAAGAGGCTTGAGCAGCAGATTTCCGACTTAAGGACTGATGCCGAGAAGCTTCAGAACACGATAGACAATGTTCAGAACATCGGGGATCGTATAAATGGATATGACGAGATTGTAAAAAACCTGCTGGAGATGACTGTTGCCGTGGAGGAGAACCTTCAGAAGGTTCAGGACGAGGCTGACGTAATCGATAGGTACAATAACAGGCTGCTTACCCAGGACAAGAAGATGGGGGCTATTGAGCGCAGGGTTGATGAGACTGTCAGGCGTTTTTCCGAGAAGAACTTGGAGCAGCTCAAAGGAATAGAGAATGGGCTGTTGGAGAAGTACGAGGAGCGGGCCCGGACTATAGATGAGTCCACCCAGAAATACCTTGGGGCAAATCAGGAGATATTGGATAAAATAAACTCTGATATAAAGGCTGCCTACGACAATGCTGCGGAGGCGGCGGCGAACTTGGAGCATGATGCATTTGATACGCTCAAGGACAGACTAAAAAGTCATCAGAGCGAGATAATCAGCAGCATGGAGGATAGCGTAAAGAAGCTGTCTGACTACATAGACGGCAAGGTTCAGGGAGTCCAGAAAGACTTGGAGAACAAGACCCGTGCTTTTGACTCCTCTTATCAGGAATCCAGCAAAGACTTTGAGAGGCTTTTTGTACAGCGCAAACTCGACCTTTCAACATATGTCGAAGAAAAAACTGCCGAGTTGACGGGCGATCTAGAGGACAAGATAAACATACTTAACGATGCAATAGCGGAAAGAACGGGGGTGTTGGATTCTACATTCAGCGACAAGAAGAACGCCCTTGAGGATATATTCAACAACAGGATTGCACAGATAGAGGACGCTTTTGATGATGTGGCCAGGGGGCTTGAGAAGCGGGTTCAGCAGAAAAGCGATGAGCTTTCTTCCTCTGTGATGGGAAGTCAGGCGGACTTGCAGGAGCGTTTTTCCGATACTACTGACACGATAAACAACGCGATAAACAGTGCTATAGACAGCTTGGAAAAGCTTTATGGTCAGCGCAAGGTGGAGCTTGAAGGTCAGTTCAAGGATCAGAGCCTTGCACTTGAGGACATTTTTAACAGAAGCATAGAAGCAATATCTTCGCGTATTGACCAGCGCTCCGCGGCCATGCAGCAGGCTTTGGACGAGACAACGGACGGCTGGCACAGCAAATTCGGGGAGAAGGCTGCCAAGATAGAGAGCGAGATGGCGGAAAAGACGGCTTCCCTGCAGTCACGCTTGGATGAAAGCTCCGCCGAGTTGGAGAAGAGGGCTACGAACCTTGCCAGTGATATTGTGGGGCGGACTGGAGCCTTGCAGTCTGACTTGGAGCAGAAGGCTGCATCCCTTGCTGATGATATTGCGGGGCGGACAGGAGCCTTGCGGTCTGACTTGGAGCAGAAGGCTGCATCCCTTGCTGATGATATTGCGGGGCGGACAGGAGCCTTGCAGTCTGACTTGGAGCAGAGAACCGCGTCCCTTGCTGATGGCATTTCGGAGAGGACAGGCAGCCTTCAGTCGGATCTTGAACAGAGGGTAGCTGCTCTTGCTGGTGACATAGCAAGCAGGACAGGTGTTCTGCAGTCGGATCTTGACGAGAGGACTTCTGCTCTTTCTGACAGGATTGACAATATTGACGCTACGTTACAGTCACGTCTTGACGGTGTGATAGAGGGAACCCGGCAGGAGTTTGACAGTAAGCTCTCTTCGTTCAATGCAGCCCTTGATGAGGCAAGGCGGAATGCTGATGAGAGTTACAGCGAGAAACATTCTTCCCTTATGGCTGCCCTTCAGGAAGCTTCGGAGTCCATGCGGACTGTCTTTGCCAAGCGTTCTGATGACTTTGAGGGGGATGTTAAGAAACGAATTGAGTCTTTGAGGGATGCCCTGTCATCGGACACGGACAAACTTGAGGAATCCCTTTCCAAGAGAATTTCCGATTTGAAGGACAGGTCTGCCAAGCTGGATTCCCATATAAAGAAGGAGACCTCTGCCCTTGCAAAGTCTGTGCTTGATGAGCTGGGAAAACTTACCGGCGATGTTCGCCAGCAGACGGAAGATTCTGTTGCCCGCTACAATGCGGAAAGTGAGTCTGCCAAGGCGGAGCTTGAGGCCAGGGTTTCTGAGATAAAAGCAGGCCTGGAGGAGCGTTTGTCTCAGATTTCCTCTGATGTTGCAGAAAGGACAGGCTCTATTGACACAGATGCTTCTAGCAGGATTGAAGACCTTGCTTCTCAGCTGAATGGAAGGATTGACGAGCTGGACAGTCTTGTTAATCAGATAAATGCCCAGGTCGGGGATGAGAGCACTTCTCTTAGAAATACTGTCAATGAGCAGCTGTCTCAGGCTGCGAAACTTGCACAAGATGAAACCCGCGAGGCTGTGGAGAGGTACCAGGAGGAAGCAAAGAAGTATACTGTCGAGGTGGATGAGCGAACAGGCAATTTGCATGACTCCCTGAATGAAAAACTTACGGAACTTGAGAATGCAATCAATGCAAAGACTGCTGGCACAGAAAATTCCTTGAATGAGAAGATAGGCAGGCTTTCAGAGGAGCTTTTGTCTAAGACTGACGGTGTGGAATCTGCTATCGTAGAAAGAATTGCAGGTCTTTCTGATATGCTTGACGGAAAATCTGGGGATTTGGAAACTTCCATTAGCGAGCGAATTTCCAAGCTTTCTGATGAATTGTATGGAAAGGCCGGTAGTGTGGAGAATGCCTTGTCAGATAGGCTTGAAGGCATTTCGTCCGCTATGTCGGATAAGGCTGACGGTGTGGAATCCAGTATCCTTGAGAGGATAGAGGGCATTGCAAGTGGACTTTCTAACAAGGCGGACAGCGTGGAGTCTGGTATCCTTGAACGGATAGATGGTATTTCAAACGGGCTTTCTAACAAGGCTGACGGTGTAGAATCCCATGTTCTTGAACGGATAGAGGGTATTTCAACAGAGCTTTCTGATAAGGCTGATGGTGTTGAGCGTGGACTGGATGAGCGAATTGATAGCCTTTCAAAGACGGTCGGTGAACGTTTCTCTGATATGGAAAGGCAGCTGGACGATAAGTCCCAGTCGTTCGCGGATGAACTGGCGAAGGCCGGGGAGTCACTTGGCTCCAGCCTAGATGAAAGAATTTCCCAGATAAAGGAAAATATTGAGGAGAGGTATGGAACTGTCGGTGATGATGTGGACTCCAGAACTTCTATGCTTTCCAAGAATCTTGATGAGTTTGCCCAGTCTTGCAATTCCCGCTTGAGCCAGATGGGAGATGATGTATTTAATAAAATAGAGGATCTTGATAAAAGTGTCAGCTCTAGAACTGCTTCCCTGTCCTCTGATGTTGAATCCAGAATTGGAAGACTTCAGGAGGATGTCGCCGAGAAGTCTGCAAATGCCCTTGCAGAGTACAGGGCTTTGGCAGATGGGTATATCGGTGAGGTTACAAACCGTAGTGAGGGGCTTAGGAAGTCGCTCGAAGAAAACGTTGCTTCTATCCGTGATGAGATTGAACAGAAGACGGATTCCCTTAAGGCCGATGCCGAAGACCGTCTCCACAAGATAGAAGCAGACTTGGAATTCAGTACTGCTGAATTTAATGGGAAGATTTCTAATATAGAGAGGACTTCCGCTGAGAAAATCGCTGCCCTTGAGCAGGAGGTTTCAGAAAAGACAGGGGGCATGGAGCGGACGATTGACGACAGGACGAAGGCTGCGGTCAAAGGGCTTGATGAGCAGTTTGAGGAGATTACACAGGACATTGATCTTCGTACCAAGAATGCCCTTGACAAGTATAACAAGAGTGCGGCTGTATACCTCAAAAACATTGAGGACTACAATGCCCGTATCCAGGATACCCTTAAGAACAAGAAGGATGAGCTGGAGAAGAGGGTGAATAACTTCTCCAATGAGATAAATGCGACGATTACCGACAAGTCAACTGGCTTGAATGATGCGTTCAATGAGAGGGTTGCCAGCATTAGTTCTGATTTGAGCGGCAAGATAGCAGCCCTTTCTGCCAGCCTGACGACCCAGACCCAGGATATAGGAGCTGAATTTACAGGCAGGTTTAATGACCTTGAGAGGCAGAT